>VGZN01000476.1 GCA_016872635.1 Planctomycetota bacterium
TATGGACGGCGAATGGAAGGGTTATGTTGCATATCCAAGGAACGAAGAGTTTTTCCACCAAGCTGAGCTTGCGCCCAACGCGGGTGCTGGCGGTTCTAGCCCCGAATACGACTCGCCACGGCAACCCTTGTCGATAGACTCCGACAGTTTTTAAAAAATGGGTTATTCAGGAATTTTAGTGGGTAGGTTTTCACGAGCCTAGCAGATTGCTAGGATCGGCGGGATGAACGAACTGAACGACCATTATCGCATGTTGCTGGGCTTGGATGAAGCTTGGCAGGTAAAATCCGTAGATCTTTCGACAGAGTCGAAACGAGTCGTCATTGCACTGGAGCATCGTGGAGGAAGTCTGACATGCCCCGAATGCGGCGTCTCTTGCACGCGAGCAGATTTGGCTCCCGAGAGGACTTGGCGACACCTGGATACGATGCAGTTTGATACGATCCTTAAAGCAAGAACTCCTCGCTGTGCTTGTGAAACGTGTGGTGTTAAAACAGTGGACGTCCCTTGGGCAGGAAAGCACTCGAGATTCACGTTGATGTTTGAGGCTTTTGCCATACGTGTTCTTCAGGCATGCAGCAGCGTGAAACAAGCGGCATCCCCTCTTCGCTTGGATTGGGATACCGTTCAAGGAATCATGAAGCGAGCTATCGAGCGAGGGCTAGAACGTCGTGAGACCGAACAGATTACACAAATAGGCATCGACGAGAAATCATTCCTTCGAGGACACAGTTATGTGTCGGTCATGACGGATATTTCTGGATCCCGTGTCCTTGAAGTGGTCGAAGGACGTACCGAGGAATCCACAGATTTGCTCTGGAAAACACTCTCTGAGGAACAGCGAGCCAAGGTCCAAGCAGTCGCGATGGATATGTGGCCTGCATTCATAACGAGTGCTGGGAAGAACGCTCCATCTGCATCGATAGTGTTTGACCGGTTCCATGTGAGCAAGCATCTGAACGAGGCGGTAGATCAAGTTCGACGGCAGGAAAACAAGTCCTTGAAAAAGCAGGGCGACACAACGCTCATTGGGACAAAGCAGATGTGGTTGTTCAACCCGGAGAATTTGTCATTCAATCGACTTTTGCGTTTCAGCGAGTTGAAGGAACAAGCACTTAGGACGGGTCGTGCTTGGGCAATGAAGGAGCAGTTCCGGACGTTCTGGGAATGCTTCAGCCATGTAACTGCAGTGGGTTTTTTCGAGCAGTGGTACGACTGGGCCACCAAGAGCAATCTGACTCCGATCGTGGGCAAAGCTAAGATGCTTAAACGTCATTTACCTGGCCTGTTGAACTACTTCAAGCACCGCCTAACCAATGCCATGAGCGAAGGGTTTAACAGCAAGATTCAACAGATCAAATCCAACGCCCGAGGGTTCCGATCGTTCCAAAGCTATCGCGTTCGAATCTTGTTCTTCTGCGGCAAGCTCGAACTGCTACCATGAAAAGTTAGCCACTAAATATCCCGAAGAACCACATTGTTCAATTGAACCATTTCTATGACTGACCTGTGAAAAAGAGGTTCTTCGGGAATTTTTGTGTGTGAAAAGTCGTGCATCGCATCGGATTTCTTCGTACTCGTACTCAGCGAAGCGGTACTCAGTGCAACGGTACTCGTACTCGATGGCTGTTTGGACCTCTGCGTTACCGATCGTTGATCGAAGCGGTTCACGGTAATTTGCAGACTACTTGGGTGAATCGCTATACTGGACCGCTTCGAGTACGAGTACCATTTCATTGAGTACGAGTACCATTTCATTGAGTACGAGTACCATTTCATTGAGTACGAGTACGATAAAAACCAGTAGCATACACTCCTAGCCACAATAATTCCCGAAGAACCAAAAAATGAGAGACGCGGCAACAGATTGAAATCCTAAATGGAAGCCGCATCCCACCCGTACTTAAGCACGATACCACCACACACTAACAATAATGCCAAACTATCAAGTATCGGCGGTGGCGAACCGCAAGGATCAACGCGAGTTTATGGAGCTCATTTGGAGGCTCTATCGAAACGATCCGAACTGGATTCCACCGTTGCGAATGAATCAAAAGGAACTGGTTGGGTTCAAAAAGCATCCGTTTTACGAGACGAACAAATGCCGCGCCTTCATCGTGCGAAAGGATGGTCAAGTCGTAGGACGGATCGTTGGGATTATCAACTATGGGCACATCAAACGCTACGAAGAGCAGCGAGGGTTCTTTGGCTTCTTTGAGTGCATCGACGATCAGCAGGCGGCCAACGCTCTATTTAGAGCTGCAGGCAAATACTTGAAATCCGAGGGGATGACCGACACACGTGGGCCCTGCAATCCATCGTTGAATTATGAGATCGGAACGTTGGTGGAAGGGTTTACGACCCCACCAACGTTCATGATGACCTACAATCCACCGTACCACGACAAGCTGATTACCAATTTCGGGTTTGCCAAAGTTCAGGATCTATACGCATTTGATGGCAATATCGAGATGCTCAAAACGCTCGATCCAAAGATTTGGCAAGTCGTGCAACAGGTTCAGGAAAGATTCAACGTTACGGTTCGGCCGGCCAACCGCAGGCGTTTCTCCGAAGAAGTTCAGCTCTTTCTAAATATTTACAACCAAGCTCTCCAGGGGACCTGGGGCTTCGTTCCCTTAAGCGAGGCCGAGTCCAAGTCGCTCGGGACATCCTCAAGCTTCTGATCGATCCGGCGGTGACTAGCATCATCGAGGTGAACGGTGAGCCGGTGGGGGTAGGAATTGGGCTGCCTGATTACAATCCGATCATCAAAAAGATCGATGGAAAGCTCTTCCCCTTCGGATTTCTCAGGATTTTGTTCGATCGGAAGAAAATCAAGAAGATTCGAGTCATGAGCACGAACGTAGTCCCGGAGTGGCAGCGATGGGGGCTGGGGTTGGTTCTACTCAATCGGATGCTCCCGGATTGCTTGGCCCAAGGAATCACCGACGCCGAGTTCTCGTGGGTTTTAGAAAGCAATCATCTGTCCCGCGGTTCGCTGGAGCGGGGAGGGCTTGACTGCACGAAAACTTATCGCCTCTATGACCGCACTCTATCGGATCTTTGATTCGATATTCTGCAGCTTAACTGTCGATAGCTAAGATATGGTACAATCCGGTTAAGGTGTGTATCTGGCTGTTAAGGCCTGATTACAGGAGTCCGAATCTCCATCAAAGCACCTTTGGGTTTTAGAAAGACCCGCACGGCAAGAAACAAACGAGGAGCGACATGAACGACACACTAGCGGTGATACTTGCAGGTGGCAAGGGAACGCGTTTGGAGCCATTGACTCGGGATCGTGCAAAACCGGCCGTTCCGTTCGGCGGAAACTACCGAATCATCGACTTTGTTCTGTCGAATTGCTTGAACAGTGGCATGCGAAAGATGCTGTTGCTGACCCAGTACAAAGCGATGAGCTTAGACAGGCATGTGAATTTGGGCTGGCGGGATTTTTTCAGTCGGGAGCTCGGTGAGTTCATCGATATTTTACCGCCGCAGCAGAGGATCGACGAAAACTGGTACCAAGGGACCGCCGATGCGGTCTATCAGAACATCTATTCCATAGAACGCGAGCGGCCGGCTTATACCGTCATCTTGGCCGGCGATCACATCTACAAAATGAACTACCGTGCGATGGTGGATTATCACAAAGCGGTCAATGCCGACTTAACGATCGGAGCGTTGCGCGTACCACGCAATGACGCCAGAGAGTTTGGTGTCATGCAGATAGATTCCGACCAGCGGATCATCGGTTTCCAGGAGAAGCCCGCGGATCCTCAACCGATCCCTAGTGATCCCAATCACGCTCTGGCATCGATGGGTATTTACGTCTTCAATACGCGGTTTCTTTTCGAGCAACTCTGCGCGGACGCGAACGATCCAAAAAGCCATCACGATTTTGGCAAGAATATCATCCCTTCGAATATTCATAAGGCTCGAGTCTTTGCGTTCCCCTTCAAGGATGAGAATCGCAAGCATGATGCTTATTGGCGGGATGTGGGAACGCTCGATGCCTACTTCGAAGCCAATATGGATTTGATCAATATCGACCCTCAGCTAAATCTTTACGATGACGCTTGGCCGATTCGAACCCACCAACCCAACTTGCCGCCCCCGAAGTTCGTTTTTGGTTCCAATGGCGATGCGGACCGTATGGGGATCGCTATCGATTCAATCGTTTGCAACGGCACAATCGTCAGCGGTGGAAAAGTCCAACGCAGCGTGCTTGGACCAAGTGTGCGAGTTAACTCCTATGCGCACGTTTCGG
>VGZN01000477.1 GCA_016872635.1 Planctomycetota bacterium
GTCGAGGGCACGCAGCAATTGGAATCGCCCTGCTGCGGTAGCGATTCGGAGCCGCTCGGGTTCCATGCCTGGGATAGGCTGGTCGGCAACAGCGTCGCAGGCCACGCGAAGTCCAACTTGCATTCCTTCTTTACCTCGAGGCGAAAGATGGAGTTCGATCTTGGGTTCGAGCGGTTGCTCTGGGCCGGCGAGCGACTCGGGGAGTTGCACCTCTAGGCGTCGAGGTTGTGCGACATGGACAATGAGGTCTGCGAAATGCTCTGCGGTTTCGCGATCGAGGACTGCTTCGCGACGCTCCGCCGTGCTCAAATCGTTGATGAGTCTCAAGATTCGCTGGTCGAGGGTACTCATCCAAAGAACGCGCCGCTCCTTGTCCATGCGAAGGAGCAGCGATTCGCGGTTGTTGATATTTCCTAGAAACAATGTCGGTTGTTCGTGGATCGCATCGATGGACGCGTCCGCTTGGTAAACGGCCGGCTTGAAAACCTCGCCTTGAGATTCCAACCGGACCTCGACCGGGATTTCTCGGATGCGAACAGGAGTTTGGATTGGGTCGTCGAGTGTGACATTCGGATGATCGATCAGCATCCGCAAGCATTCTCGGATGACACGGGGGGTTTGGCCCCGGTAGGAATCCTCAGCGGACTGGAGGAGGAGTACGAGCATCTTGTCGGAGGGATGCGTCAGAGCTTCCTCGGGAACGCTATCTAAGTTTTCTCGAATGGGGCGGCCTTTGTTCCAGCCCCCTCGTTTTCTCGATGTCTGCAAAAATGTTTGAATCTGAACGCCATAACTTGAAAAAGTTAGTCGCCACTGCAGGCGTTGAAGACGTTCCGGCTCATCATCTTCGTCCACTTCTTCCGTGACCGCTTCGAGATCTGGTTTCAGATAATGAAGCGATTCCACGAGTTTTCGACCGGCTTGGCGACCATCGGATACGCAACTGAGCATCCATTCGATTGCGGCTTCGGGAGAGCGTTGGCTCAAGTGCCGTCGGATGTAATTCAAGCAAAAGACTTGATGCACGCACGGTTTGACCGTTTCGTTGCAAGAGCACGTCATCCCGATGTTTCGAATCACGCGACTTGAGTTCACATCGTCGAGGAATGCCATCTGCTTCGGATCGAGTTCCACCGTGATCGAGGTCGAAAACTGACCTCGAACGGGAGATACTCCCTCCAACTCGAAGCTCCACTGAAGGGCAGCGTCCGATTTCTTCAGCCGGGGCAGATCGTTCGAAGAGAAATAACGAGACATCAATAATTGTTGAGGTCGAAACTTCTTTTCGAACTGTGCAATCGAACTAAGGATGTGAACGACTAAACCACTCGCTTTCGGCGAATCCAATTGTGCCAAACTCGTCATTCCGTGATGCAATCCGTCAGTGGGGTGTGTCGCAAAGTGCAAACCGCCTAGTGTCGCCGAAACAGTCCCGCTTTGGCAAGGCGAAAAAAGGGCTGTTCCAATTACAATTCGTTGCTATCAGCGAACATTATTCATTGCCAGCTATGTTGAGAGGCCTTATTCCTCGGACTCAGATACTTTTTTTTGAGGAATTGGTTTTGGTGCGATGGCCTTGGTGTAAGCCTCGACGCCTCCGACAATCGGAAGATCGAGTTGGGTTCCAGGAAGATCGATCTCGAGTCTAGTTCCAGGTTCTGGCCAGAGAGTGAAGTCTCGGTCGCTAGAGAAAATCATCAATCCGATTTGTTCGCCGGGGGCGATGATTTGGTCATCAGGCTGGAGTTCAAAGGTGACCGTTCGGAACTCGCCAGGGACCATCGGGGTTTCTTCAGTGAGCGACGCTGCATTCGCTGGGTCCGCCCATCCCCGTGTGATCACGTCGTCAGTGATCCGTTCGCTACCCGTCCATGGCAACGATACCAACCAGACCGAGAGGCACGCAGTCGGGCGGTCACAAGCGACTTTCAGTTGGATTTTGGCAATGCCAGAGAGATGGAGCGGTTCGCTTAACTTCGGGGTCGCGTAGAGCAAGCGGTGATTGCACCATTCCGCTTGAAGCATTTGCGGGCCACTGAACGAGTAATTGTCGATGATCTCTTCAATCGAGGCGTGCGTCGTCACAAGCGTCGTCGCATCCGAGGTCTTTGGTGCTAGTTCTCCCCTCGTACGACCACCTGGATGGATCGCAAAGGGTACCGATACAGACTCAGGGTTTGGGTATTCGGGATAGGTTTCTGGTTTGCTATTCCGTTTTCCTTCACGAACGATCCATGCATTGGGTTCCTGTTCAATTCCGTTTTGGACATCGTAGAGATACCGAGTGAACCAGCGATTGAGCAGTTGCAGTGGGGGTTGTCCTCCATGCCCACCTTGGTGGTAGTACGCTTTAGTCGGGATGCCGCGTTCCTTAACCGCCTTGTAAATTCGGTAGCTGTGCTCGGGCATGACGTTCCAATCGTTGAATGCATGTGCCATGAGCATTGCGGCTTTCATGCGATCCAATTGGTTCAAGTAATCGCGACTGGCCCAAAACTCGTTGTAATCGCCGCGCACCCGATCGAAATTCTCCAGCATCCCTTTGTCGCGTACATTGCAATCGCAGTAATCTCGGCTGGCGTCATATCCTGAATGGATGAAGTTGTACAGCACGTCGATGTCCTCACCCATGTAACCACCTGGATGACGGATCAGGCCGTTGGAGCGATAATAGTGGTAGTACGAAGTGTTAGGTGCAACTGGAACGATGCATTCCAGCCCATCGACACCAGTGGTGGCTGCGGCAAGGGCAAGGGTTCCGTTATACGACGTCCCAATCATGCCGACTTTGCCTGTGCACCATGTGGCGACTACGGGTTCGTCTCCATCGACCGAGGTGTACCCTTTTGCACGTCCATTCAACCAATCGATCACCGCTTTCGGTGCCAGCGATTCATTGATGCCACCAACTGTGGGACAGCCTTGGGAAAGCCCTGTCCCGGGGGACGAGGAGTGAACAACAGCGAATCCACGCGGGACCCATTCTCCGATATGCTCACCGGATAATCGAGGTCGCTTGCTCATTTGAGGAATCTGCGGTGGCGTTTCATGCTTTGGTGGAGGGCTATTCAGGTTCTGACGCGGGCTCCACATGTGGGCGGTTGATGTTGAACCGATACCTGCATAGTACGGGCTCGACTGGTAGATAACGGGGACTTTCAAGCCATCGGAGTCGGTTTGCTTGGGACGCGTGACGCTCACATGCATGCGGTCGAGTTTACCATCGTTGTCGGAATCAAACTCCGTTTCCACAAACAAGTCATGCTCGATCCAATCGTCTTTGAATGCAGCAACGACTTGGGCTTGTCCCTCTTCAAAAACGGGACCGATCTTCGAGTCCACGGGCTCTTGCGGCACAGCCAACTCAGCCTGCACAGCCAAGTCAGCGCTGCCAGCTAGTTCGGGTCGCACCGTTGCGTTTGGAGCGGGGGCGATAATCGAATCTCCGAGCTGATCGATTGCCCATAGAGTTGTGCTTTGGATGGCTGTATTGCAGAGTATCCCTAAGACTATTAGGACTCGATAGTTTGTCATAAAGTGCCTATGCGACAACGATCGTGAATGTTCTTGGGTGTGCTGAGGATGATCGCTTGGATTGGGCGTACAAAGCATCTCTTACGTCAATCCTTTGGATGCTTTAAGTGCTGTGGATGCTTTCGATGCTATCGGGAGGGTAGCTCGAGGAAGGGCGGAAGCCGACTCACTCTTCGACCGATTGTAATTGATTGGAGCCGTTTGGGTATCAAGAAAAAAGACTCCCAAACGCCACATCGGATAACTCAAAGTTCTGTCGATCTCGAAGGCGTCATTCCTCATTCTTCAAGCCATTTTTTCCCTGCTAAAGCGATCGCTTCGTCGGTGCGGCCTGAGTTTCGCAGCGCAGCGAGCATGACGCGATGGATCCATAGATTGCTGATCGATCGATCCCGTTGTTCGCGTTGCAAGTTGGCGGGTTCAGGTTCGGTGGCGGGTTCCCCTAGGGATCTGTCCTCTGTTACTGTTCGAGATTCCACGGCTGCGCCAGATTCTAATACGACCGAAGCATCCAACTTGGTGGAGCTTGCTTTCGAGAACTGAAGTCCCCAGTAGTCCGGAGTGCCAACGATGACGCGAACCTTGGCGGGCATGAACAAGCCGCTGAAAATCGAGGGTCCCACGGGGGCGCCCTCGATCCAAATCGGAATTATCGGGACACCAGCACGGAGCGCGACCAACGCTGCCCCCGGACGGATCGATAGAAGC
>VGZN01000478.1 GCA_016872635.1 Planctomycetota bacterium
CGCAAGCAATTTGGCGAGTTGCCGGTCCGAGAATCCGGTTTGCTTCGCCGATTTCATCGTTGCGACGTCGAGTTTGGCGAGTGAGCCGATCGAGCGCAAGTGGGCTTCGATCTGTACCAATTCCAGAAGTTGATCGAGGAACCACGGGTCGATGCCAGTGATCGAGTAGATCTCGTCCGTGGACATGCCGCTGAGCATCGCGTAGCGGAGAAACCATACGCGATCGGGATTTGGACGAGAGAGTTTGCTTCGGATTTCTTCGTCGTCGGGACGACGGTCGGAATACCAAAGATCCTTGGTATCGGAGCCAAAACCGAACGCACCGACCTCGAGTCCTCGCAGCGCCTTTTGGAAGGACTCTTTGAAGGTTCGGCCGATGGCCATCGTTTCCCCGACGCTTTTCATTTGCGTGGTCAACGTCGAATCGGCCTCGGGAAATTTCTCGAACGCGAACCGCGGGATCTTCGTGACGACATAATCGATCGTCGGTTCGAAGCAGGCTTGAGTCTTGCGAGTAATATCGTTTTGCAATTCCCATAATCGGAAACCAACCGCGAGTTTTGCAGCGATCTTTGCGATGGGGAATCCAGTTGCCTTACTCGCCAGTGCGCTGGATCGACTAACTCGTGGATTCATCTCAATCACGATCATCCGTCCATTCTTCGGGTTGATCGCGAATTGGATATTGGATCCACCGGTCTCAACACCGATTTCACGGATAATCGCGAGGCTAGCGTCTCGCATCCGTTGGTATTCTTTATCGGTCAATGTTTGGGCGGGAGCGACGGTGATGGAGTCGCCGGTGTGAACACCCATGGGATCGAAGTTCTCAATGGAACAGATGATAACGACGTTGTCGTCGACATCTCGCATGACCTCCATCTCGTATTCTTTCCAGCCGATGATCGATTCTTCGATGAGGACTTCGGTGATCGGGGACAAGGTCAATCCGTTCTGTACGAGCGAATCGAATTCATCGCGGTTGTAGGCGATCGCGGAGCCGCTGCCACCCATCGTGAAGCTGGGCCGAACGACGCATGGCAATCCCACCTCCGCGAGAACTTTGCGGGCCTCTTCGGTGGAGTGGACAACGCTGCCACAACACACCTCCATCCCGATTTTTTCCATCGCGACCTTGAACGCATCGCGGGCTTCCGCCTTGTGGATGACCTCGGGATTGGCGCCGATCATTTCGCACTTGAATTTTTCAAGAACGCCGTGCTTCGCCAAATCCATGGCGATGTTGAGTGCGGTTTGGCCTCCGAGGGTCGGTAGGATAGCGTCGGGACGCTCACGCTCGATGACTTTGGCCACGAACTCCCACGTCAAGGGCTCGATGTAGGTACGGGCCGCCAACGCTGGATCCGTCATGATGGTCGCAGGATTGCTATTGACCAAAACAACTTCGAATCCCTCCTCGCGAAGGGCTTTGCAGGCCTGAGTACCGGAGTAATCGAATTCGCAAGCTTGTCCGATGACGATAGGACCGGATCCGATAAGAAGGATCTTGTTGATATCGGTGCGGCGGGGCACGAGAAACCTGGCTTTGCAGAAGGTACGGAGATGTTTGACGCTCCGCCGTTCAAAAATCGGCGGCCCTGACGAGCACGCCTCGTCAGCGCGTTGTGCGGTTGGATTTTTTAGATCGACTCACTTTGCAAAAACAGTGGGAGGGGGCCCCCACTGCGATGGCATGTTTATGTTTACAACAAGGAAGCGGTATCGCTTGCCTTGTTGAACGAGATGTGGCAATTACTTGCGTCGGAACAATGGCCCTGCGTATCGAGCTCCATCGCCGAGTTCTTCCTCGATGCGGAGCAATTGGTTGTACTTGGCCATCCGATCGGACCGCGAAGCCGAACCGGTTTTGATTTGTCCGGTGGACAAGGCAACGGCCAGATCGGCGATCGTGGAATCCTCGGTCTCACCGCTTCGGTGGCTCGAAATGCTGGTGTAGCCGTTTCGGTGGGCCAATTGAATGGCTTCGATGGTCTCGGTGAGTGTCCCGATTTGATTGACTTTGATCAGGATGCTATTGGCGATCCCTGAATCGATGCCTCGTTGCAAGCGTTCGGTGTTGGTAACGAACAAATCGTCGCCGACCAGTTGCACTTTGCTGCCGACCTTGTCGGTCAACTTCTTCCACGATTCCCAATCGTCTTCCGAGCAACCATCTTCGATCGAGCAGATCGGGTAATTCGCAACCCAGTTGGCGAGGAAGTCGACCATTTGGTCTCCGGACAGCTGCTTACCGTCGATCGTGTACTTCTTGGTCTTTTCATCGTAGAACTCGGTCGCTGCGACATCGAGAGCGATGAAGATCTGCTTGCCAGCTTCGTACCCAGCGCGACGGATGGCTTCCATGATCAAATCGAGAGCTTCTTGATTGCTCTTCAAATCGGGTGCGAATCCACCTTCGTCACCGACGGCTGTGTTCAGCCTCTTTTCGTTCAGAACCTTTTTCAGGTCATGGAAAATTTCGGTGCCTGCTCTGAGGGCATCGCTGAACGTGTTGAAGCCGAGGGGCATCACCATGAACTCTTGAACATCGACGGAGTTATCCGCGTGCTGTCCGCCGTTGACGATGTTCATCATCGGAGCAGGAAGCAAGTGTGCTCCAGCGCCGCCGAGGTAGCGATAGAGGGGTTGGTTGGTGAACTGAGCAGCCGCCTTCGCGGTCGCGAGCGAAACGCCAAGCAAAGCATTCGCGCCGAGGCTCTGCTTGTTGGGAGTACCATCGAGTTCGCACATGGCTTGGTCGATACCACGCTGATCAAGCGCGTCGGCACCGATCAGCGCATCGGCGAGTTTGGTGTTGATGTTCTCAACTGCCTTCAGAACCCCTTTACCCATGTATTGGGTTTTGTCTCCGTCTCGCAATTCCCAAGCTTCGTGGGCACCCGTGCTCGCACCGCTGGGAACCGCGGCTCGGCCGAACGAGCCATCCACCAGCCTTACGTCGACTTCTACCGTCGGATTTCCTCGCGAATCGAAGATCTGTCGTCCGTGGATGTGCTCGATCAAACTCATGGGTATCTACTCAAAAAATGGAAATGGGTACGAAAACGGCGAGATCCGCAGTTCGATCTCCGTGCGAACGTTGGACTCCGAACTCAATGGGTCACTAGCCAGGACGAAACGTCCACCCTTAGGGATTCCGATTCTGTTCGATAATCGCCAAATTGGCTAGAAGGTAGACGAAAAACGGACGGCCCGTTAGTCTTAATTCGTGATCGAACTCGGGATTTTAAGCACAGGTGGAAAGGATCAGCCCAGTTAACCATAGGCCTGCGACGCGGTTGACGAAACGTGTCGAGGGAAGGCGTGATGCCGGTCCTCCTGGTCCTTTTTTCAATCTGGTCCATTTTTCAAAAGTTTCCCTGCCAACAGAACTCTTCACGTTTCTTAGTACTTCCTCAAGACTCATTCCTGCTGCCTATTCCTTTTTCCTATCCGTTCTTTTATCCCAATCTGTCGTTCTTTTCTTAGGAGTTCTCAGTCTTGTTCACAGGTCTCGTCGAGGGTACCGTTCCGTTGATCCGCCGAATTTCCGAGGGGGCTGGAGAAAAGTTTACGTTTGACCTTGGGAATTTGGCCGAAGGGGTGCGAACGGGTGACAGTATCGCTTTCGCAGGATGCTGCTTGACCGTCGTGGCCTTGGCTGGCACCGAAGCGACCTTCGAATTGGGATCCGAAACGTTGTCGAAAACGACATTCCGCGGAACAGGCATAGGGGACCATGTCAACTGCGAACGCTCATTGCGAGTGGGTGATCCGTTGGGAGGTCATTACGTTACGGGGCACGTCGATGGTCTAGGCACCGTCGATCAAATACGCGAAGAAGGGCCTTGGCGTTTTTTCCGATTCACGGCACCGCTCCACTTGTTACGGCAGATGGCGGCGAAAGGCTCCATAGCGATCGATGGGGTGAGTCTAACCCTCGTTGATGCGAGTGATCAGTTGTTCAGCGTCGCGCTGATCCCGCATACTTTGGACGTGACCACTCTGGGCAAGCTTCACGTGGGGAGCCAAGTGCATTTAGAAACCGATGTGCTTGCCAAGTACGTCGCGCGGCAGTTGGAATCCCGGTTTTCCTCCGTTTAAGCCCATCGGGGTGCTAGATCTTTTGGAGGTTCGAAGGTTTAGCGGCCTGCGGAGTAGAAGGCTAACGAGCCTGTCCGAAAACGCCGAAAACTGCGGCTGAAGCCAACGCAGCGAATGGTTTTT
>VGZN01000479.1 GCA_016872635.1 Planctomycetota bacterium
CCACCGTTGCTGAATACATTTGGGATAACCAAAATCGGTTGACCCTCAATCTCCAAGCAACTACTGACAAGCCGACCGTGGTGAATTTGACCAATCACGCGTACTTCAATTTGAGCGGACCAGGCTCAGGTACGATTCACAACCATGAATTGACACTCTCCTGCGACCAGTACCTTCCGGTCGACGAGAACATGATCCCAACTGGGCAATTGGCTTCGGTCACAGGGACTCCGCTCGACTTTGTCACTTCCCACAAAATCGGCGAACGTATTGCAGAACTCAAATCCACCAATGGCTATGACCACTGTTTCGTCGTTCGCGGGAAAGCCGGCGAACTGCGACCAACAGCGATAGTCCTCGACCCAGCCAGCGGGCGAACGATGGAGATTCAAACCACTCAACCCGGTGTGCAGTTGTACACAGGGAATTTTTTGGCTGGCACCCCAGGGAACGCCAACTATAAAGTCCATGAAGCGTTTTGCTTGGAGACGCAGCACTACCCCGATGCACCAAATCAACCTGCGTTTCCGACGACCGTACTGAAAGCCGGAGAAACGTTCCGAGAAGTCACCACGTTTACATTTGGCGTTGCAAAGTAAGGGCACAAGGTCCATGTGCGCTCCACGTCCACGCAACCACTCCGATCACAGCCCCACGCGGGGAATCTCCGCGTGGGGTTTTTTGCTTGAACTTGCTGCAGGGATCGCAACCTTCATGACGCTTACTGCTGGTAATTTATCCCAGGCTCAAACAAGCTATTTGCTTCCCCCCAACGAAATCGTTGACATCATCGATGTTAAACCGGACCCGGCAATCGTTTGGAGCGCCGACGCCAAATGGGGCGTGATGGCTGAACGAAACGCCATGCCCGATGTTGCCGATCTAGCACGTCGAATGCTACCCCTAGCCGGTACTCGAATCGATCCAGCCGCCAACGGACGTTTCCAAACCGACTTTTATCATGGGCTTCTTCTTCGAAACCGAGAAGGGGATTCGGTGGTTCGGATACCGGTCGACCCCCATGCGAGGATCGGTTCGATCTCGTGGTCTCACCGATCCAACGTATTCGTCTTCACCAAAATCACGGACGGGGGAACCGAGCTTTGGCATGTCGATGTCACCAATCCTACCCATCCCGTGCGCTTGACCGATCGATTATCAACGGTCCTACAAGGTATCGACTGGACACCTAGCGGACAAAGCATCGTCTGCGGACTGGTGCCGAAAAGCCGTGGCTCAGAACCCAAGCCACCTTCCGTCCCCGAAGGTCCAATCATTCAGGAGTCGACTGGAACGAAAGCTCCCGCCCGGACGTACCAAGACCTCCTCAGCAATGCGTATGACGAGCAATTGTTCGAACACTATGCAACCTCTCAGATCGCAATCGTTGCACCGGGGCAACCGGAGCTATTGGTTGGAGAACCGGGATTGATCGATTTTGCAGCAATTTCACCCGACGGTGATCACTTGTTGATCACGCGACTCAAGAAACCGTTTTCTTACCAATTTCCGTCGGAATACTTTCCTCGCACCATCGATGTCATCCGTTTGGATGGATCGATCCAATACCGTGTGGCCGATGTCCCCTTGGCTGAGAACATTCCGATTGAAGGAGTGCGCACGGGACCTCGCTCGATCCAATGGTGGCCGGGTTTCCCCGCCCGATTGATTTGGACCGAAGCCCTCGACGGCGGTGATCCCAAGAACAAAGTGGATCATCGTGAGCAATTGTGGTACATCGACGCTCCGTACAGACTTGCGGCTGTCCCACTTTTGAAATTAAAGCATCGATTCAGTGGGCTAACCTTTTTTGCCAAATCGAAGTTGCTCATGACGACAGAGCTCGACCGAGACCGACGTTGGACGACGTCGCTTCTACACGATCTCGAATCGCCGAGTGCATCACCCAAAGTATTTATCGATCGCAGTGTGCGCGATCGGTATGGCGATCCAGGACGTGTGCTGGTCAAACCGGATGCCAAAGGCTTTTCGATCGCGAAACAATCGGGCGACTGGATTTTGATGGCGGGGGTCGGTGCGACGCCCGAGGGAAACCGTCCGTTCTTGGATCGACGAGATTTAAACACGCTGAATACTGAACGCCTATGGCGTTGTTCTCCAGACCACTCCGAGAATGTCGCTTCTTTGGTGGAGTTTGATGGGGACGAGCTACTGGTGATCACCCGGCGAGAAAACCTCACCGAACCGCCGAACTATTTCCTCAAAGATCTCAAGCGAGACGAAGAGAAACGCTTAACCCATTTCGTAGACCCCACACCGCAATTGCGAGGGATCAAGAAGCAAATTGTAAAATACCAACGCGCGGATGGAGTTCCATTATCAGCAACGTTGTACTTGCCGGCCAACTACCAGGAAGGTGAAAAACTGCCGCTCATTGTTTGGGCGTATCCGCTTGAGTTCAACGATGCGAGTACGGCCGGACAAATCTCTGCAAATCCAAATGAGTTTACGCGGGTCGGAGGCACTAGCCATCTGTCGTTATTGACCCAGGGGTACGCCATCATGGACGACGCAACGATGCCGGTCATCGGCGACCCCGAAACCATGAACGATACTTTTATTAAACAGATCGTCGATGCGGCCAAGGCTGCGATCGATCATGCCGTAGGATTGGGAGTAGCAGATCGCAATCGTGTCGGCGTCGGAGGGCACAGCTACGGTGCTTTCATGACAGCAAATTTGTTGGCCCACAGCGATTTGTTCAAGGCGGGAGTGGCGCGTAGCGGCGCTTACAATCGGACGCTCACGCCGTTCGGATTTCAATCGGAACGCAGACCACTTTGGGAGGCTAAAGACGTGTACGCATCCGTTTCCCCATTCATGTTTGCGGATCGGATCAAGACTCCGATCTTGTTCATCCATGGTGAGAACGACAACAATTCAGGGACCTTTCCTATCCAATCGCAGAGGATGTTCCAAGCGGTCAAGGGGAACGGTGGGATCGCGCGATTGGTGATGCTCCCCTACGAAAGCCACGGATACCGAGGTCGACAATCGGTACTGCACACGCAAGCAGAAATGCTGAACTGGTTCAACCAATACGTGCGTGACGCGAAGTAATGCCCCCCAAGGTGCAATTCCAAACGCGTTCATGCGATCCGAGCCACGCGTGTGAGCAAGTGGCGACTGGACGCTGGAACCCGCTATCCCCCAGCGCTAGTCATGATCATGCCCCCCGAGAACGGTACTGATCGACATAGCGTGACGATCAATACTAAGCGACCCGCCACCCGGCGCTCTCGCTGAGGGCTCGGATGACGTTCGCTTCGCGATTGCTTCTTTTTCTCGCACCGCTCCTAGATGCCACCGTTCGGGAAAAAACTTGCAACTCAAGAGTATTCGTCGCTTAGGGACCAAAGGTGTCCTGGCTGCTGCGATATTAATGGTACTCGCGGCGAGATCTCCCCGCTCTTGAAACTACTCCCCTCGCGGTGAAAAGGCGTACCACTCCGCAACGCGAACCTGTCCCGGAAACTACGTTTAAGCAATCATTCACGGAGGAAATTAGTATGCCCAAGTTTTACGTCCAGAGCGGATCCTTGAGAGCAGTCATCCATAGCGCCGACCAGCGACGAGCCGCACTATGGGTGATCCAGCGTGCGATGGATCCTATTCTTCCTGAGGAACACGAAGAAGTCTTGGTCGGCTCGGCTGGCGAATGCAATCCACCAATGGCTAACGCACCAAATGATTTCGTTGCACTCGGACCAGCGATCCTTCTAAGCGAACTCGGGTTCGATCGAGAGGACGCGACACAATTCGATACGCTCGAGATGTTCAGCCAATGGCACGACCTGGTTCGAGCCATCGACCAGATCGCATGCTTGGTCTAACCTACCAAGCGGGATCGAGCTGATTACAGTCGGCAGTTGTTGATGGAGAACTCAAGGATTGCTAAGGCGCCGAGCTGCTCTAGTTTTTCCATGATCGGGATCACATCGCTCCGCTTCACCATGGCTCGAACAGCACACCATGCTGGATCCTCCAGACTGGTAACCGTCGGCGAAGTGAACCCCGGCGTGATCGCTTCAGCCGATGCTAATTTCTCGCGTGGAATGTTGTACTCCAACAGTGAATAATCCCTCGCAATGACAACCCCTTCCAGTCGCCGCACAATCCGATCCGCCGTCGATACATCCCGACACTTTGGACTCTGAATCAATACCGTCTCATAGTGCCCGATGTTCTCAAGGATCCGCAGTTG
>VGZN01000480.1 GCA_016872635.1 Planctomycetota bacterium
ATGCTCGTAAATGAGCAGGCCGCCAATCCCTAGCAAGCATGCCCGAAAAATCCATCCGAGAGACAACTGAGGAAACCAAAATGTCATTGCCATCGCGAGGAACCACATCGCCAAATGAAGGATTTTGGCGATCTTCAAAGCGCCTCGCAGTCCGAATTTGGAGGGAATGCTATAGAGTCCGGATCGGCGGTCGAATTCGAAATCTTGGCAAGCATAGAGAATGTCGAAGCCGGTCACCCAAAACATGACCACAAGGCCGAGTGCGATGGCTGGGTAAATGTCCGTAATGTCACTTTGGACGTACGTTCCTCGGATAGCAACCCAAGCACAGATCGGGGCGAGCATCAGTGCGATGCCAAGCCAGAAATGGACCAGCCAAGTAAATCGTTTTCCGAGGCTGTATCCCATCAAAAAAATCAAGACAGGAACGCTCCATTGAATGGGAATACGGTTGGGAAGGAATAGCAGTGTCGATGCGATAAAGAGTGCAGCACAGCCGATTGCAAACCAGATGACTTCAGATCTCGCGAGGAGTTTTGCTGGAAGATGCCGCTTCGCAGTGCGGGGGTTTTCCCCGTCAATTTTCTCATCGAGCAGCCGGTTCATCGCCATCGCGAAGCTTCGTGCGGTCACCATGCATGCGAGGATTCCTGCGAGATCGGTCCACCGAAAAGGAGATTGGACCACGCCGAGCGATGCATCGGCGGGCACGATCCACGCCCAAATCGAGGCCAGGAGTGCGAATGGGAGCGCAAAGATTGTATGGCTAAAGCGGATGAGTTCCAGAAACCGTCGGCAGCGTTCCCACATTTACAACTGATTCCACATTTACAATTGTTTCCCGTCGGGTTCCCGTGAACTCACTCGCTACAGTGCTTCACTCGCTACAGAGCTTCACTCGTCTCCCGAGCTCGCATGCTGAGGATTGCATTCGATCGGTTCGGCGGCCCAGCGTTTCATCAATTGGTGGTCAATCCGAAGGTGATCCAGGATACGAGCGACAATAAAGTCGATCAGGTCGACTGGCGAATAGACACCATGGTACCACCCGGGCATTGCTGGCAACACGATCGCGCCCGCTTGCGCGGCTCGATGCAAGTTCTCCAGTTGGAACGGTGACATTGGCGTTTCTCGTGGCACCAAGATCAATTTACGATGCTCCTTCAAGTGAACATCAGCGGCGCGTTGGATCAGGTTATTCCCTGCGGCGTGCACGATACCTGATAGGGTTGCACCCGAACAGGGGCAGACAATCATCGCTTCGGTGAGATGGCTACCGCTCGCAACCGGGGTCATGAAATTGCGATAATCATGAAGTTCGATGTTGGCTCCGCAGCGAGCGAGTTCCGAAGTGGACAACGGGTGCCACACGCTTGCTTGCGGTGGCAAATCCTCGTGGGTTCGCCAGTGGTACGACAAGAGTGGGCCAACGTTGGACCGGTTCGCACCGAGTTCAAGGTTCAATTCCTGGGCGAGCACTGCGGCACCGGATGGGCTGACCAACAAATGAACCTTGCGATCTGCAAGGGTGAGTTGTTGCAAAAGTCGTACGGCGAGTGGAGCGCCACTCGCTCCGGTCATCGCGAGAACTATAGGAAGATCGGTCGTATTTTTCATGGCGGAGGATTCGCTTCGCCCGGATGGCGGTACGTTGGAGATTATTTAATCCCGGTGTAGAGGGTGACAACACCGAAAGTCATCGGACGCCATAGAACGTTTTTCAGTCCGACTTCGCGCAATAGACTTGCGAGTTGTTCACCGCTGGGAAACTCGCTCACGCTCTGAGGGAGGTATTGATACGCTTCGCTCGAGTTCCTAGCGACTGAGTCCCCAATTTTGGGTAAGACACTTTTGAAATAGAACTCGTAAAGTTGCTTGAGCCCAGGCAAACTGGGTTTTGAGAACTCGAGGATTGCAACGGTGCCCCCGTCGCGACAAACGCGTTTCATTTCGAAGAGCCCAGCTTTCGTATCCGCAACGTTTCGGAGGCCAAACGCCACCGATACTGCTTGGAATAGCCCATCGGCGAACGGAAGCTTCATCGTGTCGGCTTCCACAAACTGCAAGTTGGGCCGCGGATCAACTAGTTTCGACTGTTTTTTTCGAGCGAATTCCAGCATCTCCGCGCAAAAATCACTCCCGACAACTTCCGTTCCTGGGCCGAGGGACCTTGAGGCAGCGATCGCCAAATCCCCAGTTCCGGTACAGACGTCCAGGAACGGGGCCCCTGGCTGCAAGCTAAGCTGTTTCAGCGTTTTCCATCGCCAATATCGGTCGATGTTCAATGAAAGAACGTGATTCAGGAGATCGTACCGCGGCGCGATCTCCGCGAACATCCTTCGGACACGATCTCCCGACTTATCGACTACGGCTGTTTCGCTGGACACGATGATTTATTCCTAACTTCAATACGATCTTGGGATCCCCGCATTTTGTGCCAGGAATTAACTTACGAGAAGTCGTAATAGGACCGCATCTAGCTAGAAATCTCAGCGGGGAAACTAGTTCGCGGGTTTGGGGCGAACCATTTCCGTGCGCGGAGCGGGAGCGGGTGTCGGAGAACCGAGGTAGGATCCCGATGGGATGGTGCTGATCGTGGAACCGGCAGGCGAGCCGATGGTTACGCCGTCGACAGTCCCCACATAGCCACCGCTGATCCCGCCTTCATAGGTCGTTCCGACGATTCCTTCGTCGTAGCCGCCGTAGTGAGCGGAGGATTGTGCGCATGGGTCGCATTGTGCTGCGCCGCCCATTTCACATCCCGCATCGCAAGGAGCGCCAACGTTGTTAGCTCGACCGCAACCTCGGAACAATCCGGTAACGGATTGACGCATGCTGTTGCAAGCGTTGCAACCGGTGAGTGTGAGCACGAACGCCGTGGTCACGAGTGCTGTTTTTCTCATCATTACTTTTTCTCCCCCGAGAATTTGGACCATCCAACGGTGGCCCTAGAAATCTGGCTTGGTCACTTGATATTTCAAGGCCTAGCGAGTTTTTGACCCGCAACTCTACGTCACCGTTCAGATCGTGCAAACGGAACCCAGAAAATTTTCGACAATCCTAGTTTTTTTCCTAACGCTCGCGATCGGTTCGAGTGTTAAAGTTTCGCGTTGGTTCATCGGAGGAGCGGCTGCAGATAGGATTTCTGCCTTTGGATTCGTCGTCATTCCTCGTGGCTTTAGGCTCACTATGAACGTCACACTTGGTTGTTCGAAGCTGTGCATTGCGCTATCGCTTGGTGCAGTGATATGCATAGGCTCGACGATCCATCAGCCTTTACTCGCCGTTGAACGGATCGAAGGAACAGCTGAATTGTCGTCGGACGCATTATCTGAAAGGACCGCGACTGCTACGGCCACTGAAACGATTGCCGTGCTTGCTCACGTTGACCTTCAGAGTGCTGTTGAAGATCGGAGTCGCTCGGAGACCGAGGAATCGGATCATGTAACTACTTCTGTTGCGGTTTCGGATTCGAACGGTTCTGTAGACGAACTGTACGAGGTTTGGGAGATATCTACGCGTCATTTGCCCGATCGATTTCGTTGCATCAACAACGACAATCCTGGTTTCGATGTCCATCGTTTTGAATGTGGTCGGGGATGGGTGCGTGACTCGCTCGATAAAGCATTGGAGGATGATGGGCGATTGCCGATCATCTACGTCCACGGCAACTTCATGGAACGCAACAATTCGCTCAACCGTGTCTTGATCATCAACAATTACTTAAGGCCACGCGCAAGGCGGCCATATCGATTGATCATGTTTTCATGGCCGAGTCAGCGAGAGTCCAAGCCGTTGCATGATGTTTTTGAAAATGCGGAATCCGCCGAATGCCAATCGTTGTACGTGGCTTGGCTTCTTGAAAAGTTGGGGCGGCATTCCGAAGTAAGCGTGCTTGGTTTTTCCTTTGGTGCGAGGTCGGTAACTGGTGGGCTTCATTTGGCATTAGGTGGATCGATTCCTGGGTTTGCTCATCGCAGCGTTGCACCGGAGGATGGAGTTCAATCGGTCTATCGTGTGGGATTGGTGGCTCCGGCGCTCGATCGAACGTGGTTGATGACCAATGGAAAGCACCGAATGGCACTTGATCGGGTCGACGCGATGGTAAATCTCTACAATTCCAAGGATCCAATCCTCCGGCGTTTTCGTTTTTTAGATGGTGGGGCAAGGCCTGTCGCTGCAGGATTCGCGGGGTTCGTTGGGCTTACAGCAAGTTCCGATCC
>VGZN01000481.1 GCA_016872635.1 Planctomycetota bacterium
ACACCGGATCCCGAGATTTCATGACTGACGGAATCGCGGCGATTGTCGGATCAGCGATGGCTTTGTCGAGCACACTATTCCCGAGAAGAATCGCCTTCTGCAATTCCACAAACTCAGGGCTGTAATTCTTGTCCGATTTGAAAACAACGTAGTTTGAATGATCAACCTCGAGTCGAAATCGAGCTTCGTACGTTGGCAAAAACAGCGCCAACACCGCACCGCAAGCCAAACTCGCGATAAGAAGCCCGACGGGCAGGATCCAAATCCACCCCTTCCGAATGATTCCCCAAAAGAACGGGAAGTCCATCGTCGGCAGTTTGGTCTCATTGGTTCGAGCCACCGATTTCACGGGTCGCCGAATTGGTGTCGTTTCGATCGGGCGCGAATTGGTAATCAATTCACCGGTAACAGGTTTAACTTCACTCATGATTGCTGTTCGTCAGGCGGGTAATGATGCGTATGCGATCCATCGCACGGGAACATCCAGGGCGTTTTAAACACGTTGGAGCGATGCTTGATCCATTGTCTGGGCATCTTGAACTAACCAACGCAAATATAGGAGCGTCAGGCCGAAAAGGCCTGCTGCAAAAACAATCATCACGTAACCAGCAAGGTCATGGGAGAAGTGCCGGGCGGTTTCCCCACTAAACCATTGAAAACACAATCCAGTCGCTATGATTCGAGCCGCATTGGAGACGAGAGCGATCGGGACTGCAGCCAGCACCAGCAGCACCCGTTCCCACCACGAGCGACGTACAAGCACCGCATACACGTAAGCGAGCGCAAAAACCCCCATAAAAATCCTAAGCCCCGAGCAAGCCCGCTCGACTTCAAGGATCTGATCACCGAGCAAAATCGTCGTTCCCTCCGCGATTGCGGGCTGACCAAGCAATTGCAACGTGTAGCAACTGGCATTGGTAGCGATCCACTGCAATGGTTGACTTAATTCATTCTCGATCCGGAACGGAAGGGGAATCATGAAGAAAAGGAAGCCGAGCGCGGGCAGCGCCCAATAGGCCCATTGTCGTCCTCCGAAGACCCATGCCAGACCGATCGCAGTCAATGGAATCGTCCATCCATCAAGGAAATCGAAGTAAGCGAACCGAGCGAAGACTCGCACCAGTGCAACACACCCCAACATCACCAGTCCTCCCCAGCTCAACGTTGAGCGAACGGGTGGCATGGAATCTTTGAAGCTCCAAAGTAGATAAGCCGCGATCGGGATCACGAACCAGCCGTGCGAATAATCGGGCTCTCGCTCCCAAAGAGTGACGAGGCTTACCCACGTCGGCCAATAGGACCAAATCAAAATAGCAGCGGAGATCACGGCTGCGGCAATCAGCATCGACCGTGGAACGACGGGTCCTGTGTAATTTTCCTTAACGAGTAGGGGGGCTCGTTCAACAGCAGTCGACTTCGTCACACTGGTCGCAGCCGACTTATCCTGTCTTAGCGTAAGGCTTGTCCGAGCATTGGCGTTTTCGGGCGTTGAGTCAGGGTTCCGAACGGAGACTCTATTTCGGCGTTTCTTCATATCACCATATTCCTATGGAATTCCAACACGGGTGCAACTTTAAGAATAAGCGGCCAGCCCCTCAGGTCAACAGTAAACGATCCGAAAGTAGGGCCAGGGCTCCTCGGAACGTCGGTTTCCCGCCACTGGTACCGGTTGGACAGATTGTCGCGAAAACGAGGGATTTGCGGTTTATAAGGGCAATTCCGAGGGTGCGAGGAAATTCAGCCGCTGGTTGCTAAGGGGCTTGGTAGCTACCGTGGCAGGCTCTCTCCGAGAGCCGTAGCCGATTGAGATCGTGTTGGTACGGTACCATGTTCCCGGGACCACTTCGATCGCTGCAGCTGTATACGTATCGTGGTCATTCAATCATTGCTGTCACCATGTCGATCGAGGTTGACGGCAATGCTAGGCGTTTCGCGGACTACCGTGGCAGGCTCTCTCCGAGAGCCGTAGCCGATTTAGATCGTGTTGGTACGGTACCATGTTCCCGGGACCACTTCGTTCGATGCAGCTATATCCGTATCGTGTTCACCAAACCACTGCCGTCACAAGGTCGATCGAGGTTGACGGAAATTACAGGCGTTTGGCGGACGGCACTCGGAGAGTGCCTGCTACCGTGGCAGGCTCTCTCCGAGAGCCGTAGCCGATTTAGATCGTGTTGGTGCGGTACCATGCTCCCGGGACCACTTCGTTCGCTGCAGCTGTATCCGTATCGTGTTCATTCAATCATTGCTGCCACCAAGTCGATCGAGGTTGACGGAAATTACAGGCGTTTGGCAGACGGCACTCGGAGAGTGCCTGCTACCGTAGCAGGCTCTCTCCGAGAGCCGTAGCCGATTTAGATCGTGTTGGTACGGTACCATGTTCCCGGGACCACTTCGATCGCTGCAGCTGTATCCGTATCGTGGTCATTCAATCATTGCTGCCACCAAGTCGATCGAGGTTGGCGGCAATGCTAGGCGTTTTGCAGACGGCACTCGGAGAGTGCCTGCTACCGTGGCAGGCTCTCTCCGAGAGCCGTAGCCGATTTTGATCGTGTTGTTACGGTCCATGTTCCCGAGACCACTTCGATCGCTGCAGCTGTATCCGTATCGTGGTCATTCAATCATTGCTGCCACCAAGTCGATCGAGGTTGACGGAAATTACAGGCGTTTTGCGGACGGCACTCGGAGAGTGCCTGCTACCGTGGCAGGCTCTCTCCGAGAGCCGTAGCCGATTTAGATCGTGTTGCTACGGTACCATGTTCCCGAGGTCACTTCGTTCGCTGCAGCTATATCCGTATCGTGGTCATTCAATCATTGCTGTCACCATGTCGATCGAGGTTGACGGAAATTATAGGCGTTTTGCGGACGGCTCTCGGAGAGAGCCTGCTACGGGAGGGCCCTACGGTATTCCTCGGACAATTCCGGGGCCGATGATCTTCGTAAGCCAAACCGGCAATCGCTGCCAGATCTTAATTAGCCGCTGCTTGTTCGGTGAATCGGGCCGCATATCCGCTGGATTTCCTAGCCGCACGTAGTACTGCCAAACCGCCGGATGTGCCACCGCACCCCATTGCTCTTTAAACTTATAAGTCCCACTGCCGACGCTGCTGCGACCAAAATCGAACGTGCTCGATCCTCGCTCGATCGCTCGTTCCAGCAATCGCCAATACATCCACATATTGGCCCCCGTCGAATTGAACTCGCGCAGACTACTCGCGCTCGGAACCTCCGTTTTTTCCCGATCATGGATCAGTAGCCCCCCCGCCACCGGTCGCCCATCCAAACGGACGACGCATAGTTCCGCCCCCTCGGGCCCAAATGCATCGAGGATCCCCCCAAACAAACGCCTCGAATACACCGGCGTTCCCAGATCCCGCATGTTCTTCGCGAACAAACCGTAAAAGGGAGCAAGCAATTCCCTACCACCGAACTCGCACGTGAACGGATTCTCTGCCGCCTTCTTGATTTGACTGCGCAGTTTGCTCTTAAACGATTTTAAGAGTTCCTCCGTATTTGCGGGCAACGGCAACCGCATATGTACTTTATCAGTCCGTTCCGCAGTGAGCATCGGATGATCGAGACGCACTTCATGGCGCAGCTCCAGATGCTTCACATCGAGCTCGTCCGCCAACCGCACCGCTTTATCGACGAGTGCCACCGCAACGTCCTTTTCGTCGGCCCAGACACCGCCGGTGTTCAGATAGGGTTGGGAAACGAGGAATCTGCCGAAAAGGGGGCTTCGGACGAGCGAGAGGGGGAGAAGACCGACGAGCGAGCCGGACTCAGAGAAGGCTGCAAGATTGAAGGGCTTATGACCAAGCCCTTGGACCATCACCGCATTCCAAGCGGGATGGTGTGCAGCTAACCGCGGCCAGCGAGCAAACGCCGGCGGGGTATTTTCAGAGATTGATGCATTGACACGGATTTCCATATCCGATTATGCACCACGAATCGAAGGAACAGGAAACAAACCACGAATAGGACGAATTACACGAATAGATCCACCATAAGAAAACTATGCAAGTCATGCGTTTTTAAGTCTCGCAGAGTATTTCAAATTAGTTTTGGGATACCGCTGTTCGTTGCCCGAAGGATCCTAATCGGTTTTGCCATTCGTGCTATTCGCGCCATTCGTGGTTTCCTCTCCTCCCGAATAAGGATTTACAAGAATCCCCCAACTCGGCTTTGAGGTACCACCCCTCGTCCCTTCCGTGCGAGTGGC
>VGZN01000482.1 GCA_016872635.1 Planctomycetota bacterium
GCTACCTATGTTCCGATTCAAGAGAAGGGTGTTTTTGCCAATCCATCCAAGGTTCGCGCGAGCGGCAAAGTATCGTTCTAGCAAAGGCGCTGTGTCGACCACCCCTCGTGCAGCCATTCCTGGAAACATGGATTGGATCGATTGCACCATGGGACGAAGTGCCTCATGGATCCAGTCGTGGTAATCAATGGAACTCGAAGCATACGAAGCGATCGTGCCAGAAGATGGGCTTAGAGGAGTTGTTGCCTCAGAGCTTGCGCTGTCGTCTGCATCGCTGTTGAAATCGAATCTTTCTTCGTCGCAGTGGTTGCGAGGGCGTTTGCTCGGGACAGTGCGAGGATGCGAAGCATACGGGACCGCAAGCATGACCAGGGACCGGCATCCGGGTAGCACGCCTTCGGGGTGTCGGTAGGCATCCAATCGAGACGCGATGTAGTCCATTGAACCAGCGTAGCCGTGTTCGATCCAAGAGCAGAGGTGCTCGAACTCCTCAGTCGGTGCGGCTGGGACAAAGCCAATCACCTCGAATCCCAGCCCGGCGGCTTGATCGCGAAGCTGTTGCCGGGCCAAGTGCTGTAGGATCATTCGAAATGGCAGACGGTAGTGGACAGGGCTTGGGAAATTCCGTTGGGTGCGTTTACGTTTCGCTAACGCTGCAAGCCGATCGCTAAAACAACCGAGGGCTTGGCTTCGGAGGCGGATAGGTCCCGATGCTGATCAGCAAGTGTACCGTTGGACATGGCTTCCCCGAGATTTTGGGAATCGCCACTGTGCAAGGGCAAGGCTTTCGACGGGCAATCGGCTAGCGAAAGACGAAGCTTCTCCTCAAGTTGTACTTTATCTGAACGTTCCGGGTCTACTTGAGTCCAGCTTTCACGAAAGAGTTTGCTGCTCAGTCGGCGCAGGAGTTTTTGGTTGTCATCGTACCATTCCACATGGACGTTCGAGGTTGTTGCATCTCTCAAGGGACGGCGAGACAGGGATTCGCGATCCTCGATCAAACACCAAGCGCGAACGCGAAATTTACCGGTTTCCGGAGAAACGTGATAGAAGATCACTTGGTCGTAGACATGCCGCCCTAGAGGGTCATAAAAGTGGTTTAATTCGATCATGTCGACCTGCTCTTCGATGACCCGGTGCCCCTTGGGGACACTCGCCCCGCAAAGAACGACGATCCATAAGACAATCGTAGATACAGTCGCCATGATCACACCTCCGCAAGAAATCCCAATCGAGCGAAATCCAAATACATGGTTCGACGCCGGAGGAAAGGCGGGTCGTGGGGCTCGGGTAGGGCCGAGAGCTACATCGAGGAAACGCTGTTCAAGGAGAGGTTGTGTGTGCAACAGCGATTGTGTTCTGGAGGGGATTCCTCGAGTTTCGGTCGGTCGTTATCTCATAAGCTCCAATTCCTGCAAAAGGCCGAGGGGCCCGATTCTGAAAAGTCCGAGAAGTAAGTTGAACTCGGAGCCTTCCATCACCCATTCCTAGCCAGAATCGATGGTTCATAAAACGGCAGCCGCTACCGATTTTCGGGGACTCGGAACGCTGTGAGGATGGACGTTCCAGGTCTCGATCGTGGCTGCGAGACAGGCTTGTTACCAAGTATCGGCCTCTGACTCAAGATTAGTTCAGGGTATTTATTAGTCAATTAGAATAAGGCAATATGATTTAGCTGTGGTGTGCTAATCTGGATCTGTGGCTCTCCGTGTGGAGGAAAACCAGCTATCGCTGGACAATTAACTGGCAGGGGATTTTCTCGTAAGCCACTTTTACCTATCGTTAGCGGTGGTTTGCTGCTGGGGTAGCGTCACATAAAGATATATTCTGAGGCGGAGTTCATGGCTATTCGAACCGGTTTTGGAGCAGGTTACCGTCGGTGGAGGTCCGGCCGATCTTTTGTTCGAACGAGCATCGCGAGCATGCTAGCCCTCGCGCCAGCAATAGGAGCTTGCGGCTTTCAAGGGTTCGGAGATTCGTGCTCCTTTGGCCAGGAATCGGCGGCGGTCATGTCCGAAAAGATGGTCGTGAGCGCTTCCGATCGCCAAGCGATGATCGATCGAGCGGTGGGATTCTTGCGTGCCAGCCAAGCAGAAGATGGTTCGTTTAGTAGCCAAGGCGGCCCTGGTGTGACTGGATTGGTGGTCGCATCCGCGTTGTCCGTGGGAGTGTCAGCGTCGGACCCTATGGTTGCGAAGGGGATGGCATACCTAGTAGCGACCCGCAGAGAAGATGGTGGTCTCTACGCCAAAGGTTCCCGGCACGCAAACTATGAAACGTGTCTAGCCATGATGGCTTTGGATCGGGCCAATTCGGATGGAAAGTACGATGAGATGATCGCGGGGGCTCAGCGTTTTGTGAAATCGGCCCAGTGGGATGAAGGGGAGGGGCTCAAGCCCGAGGACCCTGCTTTTGGAGGAGCTGGTTACGGCAGTAAATCGCGACCTGATTTATCGAATACATCTTTCTTCATCGATGCTCTTCGTTCGACGGGGGTTCCCGAGGACGATCCGGCGATCGCTCGAGCGCTCGCCTTTGTGAATCGATGCCAAAATCTGGAGTCGCCAGCGAACGATACCCCATTCGCACCACTTCTCAATGATGGGGGTTTTTATTACACGCCGGCAGCGGGTGGCGACTCCATGGCGGGCAAAGACGAAGCCACAGGAGGTTTGCGATCGTATGCCTCGATGACTTATGCGGGACTCAAGAGCATGATCTACGCTGGGGTTTCCAAAGAGGATTACCGCGTTAAGGCAGCGCAGAAATTTTTGTCGCGCAATTACTCCGTCTCGATGAATCCAGGCATGGGAGCGGCCGGTTTGTATTATTACTTGCACACTATGGCAAAAGCCCTCGACATGATCGGAGAGCCGGTCTTTGAGACCGAACAAGGCAAGAAGGCATGGAAGCAAGACATCTTGGCTCAATTGCAGTCGATGCAAAAAGAAGATGGATCCTGGACCAACCCTGAGGCACGTTGGATGGAAGGGGATCCCAACTTGGTAACAGGTTACGCGCTGCTTACACTGTCTTATTTGAAGTAACCGGAATCAAGCTTGATGATCGTTGTCGCGCACCATCGTAGGTTGCGGTTATAGAACATGGGCAGGAAACGAAATACAAACGGCCAGCCAGTTGAGAGTGTGCGAAAGAGAGATTCACAACGAATCAGACCGAGGGCTGTAGACCGCCCGTCATTCGGGCTGTAGACCGCTCGTATTCGTACGATTAAGCGGTTGGATTGCCGATACGATTTCGGCGTCGGAGCTTAAGAGCGCCGAAAGAAGCCGCAACAAGGCCGAGAACGATAGAAGAAGGCTCCGGAACCGAGGACGCATTGAAGTAGACCAAAAAATTGGCCGCTTGAGTTCCCGTTATTTGCGAGGGAGCGGTGAACGAGCTACCTGCAACACCAACCAGCCAAAAATCCAATCCCCCTTGGTTTGCTAGGATATCACGCAATCCGATTCCCGTTGCATCGCTCAGGGCAAATGGTGCTGTAGTCCCGGACGGAGGAGGTAATCCAGGAAGGAAAATGGATTGCACGGACGTGCCGCTCGTGTTACTAAACCGCAAACCCGTGTCAAACATCTTTCCATTCGAGAGTGCGTTTTCGAAGCTGACGTTTCCACGTCCTCCATAAAGAGCTACGTTCGTCGCTCCTCGGATGGCAACGCCAGCATACATCGACGTGAATTTTGCTGCCGCGTTGACGTTCGGGTTTGAACCTGTTCCCGAAAATGTGCTCAATCGACCGAGGTAAATGGCGCGTACGGTGTTATTCTCTGTTACACCGGACTGCTGCGCAGCGCCGGTTCCAAAATAGTAATCCGCGCGTGAGACTCCGGACAAGGCTACGCAAGCAAAGAGCAAACAGGCACTCAACCTAAGCATGGGTCTGTCTCCACAGGAATCGCCGGGCCCTTGCTCTTCGCAACGCAAGGAATCCGAAAGTAAGACCGCTCACAGCGATTGCGGAAGTCGGTTCGGGAACCGCTTCTAACTCTAAAGTTGCCGTGAATACAATCGTCTCGAAAATAATATTGAAATTGGAATCGAAGTACCAGTACTCGAAAGAGTCGGGGTTCGCGAAATCTTGAATGGTCGGACTTACCAGCCAAGCATCAATTCGACCTTGCGAGTCGCTCGCAATAATACTGGCGAGCGTGGTGCCCTCTGTCGGAGTTAAACTCACCCATCCCGACTGGCGATC
>VGZN01000483.1 GCA_016872635.1 Planctomycetota bacterium
AAAGGCAGCAATTCGCCGGGCACAAATCGTGGCTGGGACCGTAGGTTCCCACCGAGGGTCGTTCGGTGCCGACGCTCAGTCGTTCCACGATCAAATCGACGATCATGGATACGAAGTCAGGGTGAGTACCTACCGTTGCCGCTCGAACAAAGGGAATGTGATGCGATTGGCATGTTGCTGCCGCTTCATGATCCAGGTCGTACAACACTTCCATATGATCCGAAATGAAACCGATGGGTTGCACGATAATCGGGGTTATCTCACCCGATTGAGCGAGTTGATCGATTCGATCGCAAACATCGGGTTCGAGCCACGGTTGTTGAGGTGGGCCAGACCGGCTTTGGAAGACTAGTTCCCAGTTGCCATGACCTGCCGCTTCACAGACCAATCGCGAGGCCTCGCGCAGTTGTTCCTCATAGCGTGAATTGTCCGCCATTGTTCTTGGAATGCTGTGGGCACAAAAGAGCACCTTAGCCTTTGACCGTTCTGCCGCGGGCAATTTGGCTAACGCCCCTAACAAACAATCTCTTTGGGCGTTGATAAACCCGGGATGATTGAATCCCATACGAACTTTCTCGACGAGCGGTGCTGATTCACCGACATCGTTCATCGCAGCGGCAAGGTTTTCGCGGTATTGGCGACATCCACTGTAACAACTGAACGTGGAGGTAAAAAAGGCGATTGCGCGCTTTCGGCCGTGGCTGGTCATGTCTCTGAGAGTATCCGAGAGCATGGGGTTCCAATTGCGGTTACCCCAATAGATAGGCAGCTTAAGCCCCCTTGCATTGCATTCCTTTTGAACGGCCGCGATCAAATCACGGCATTGTCCATTGATGGGACTGACGCCATCAAAATGCTGGTAATGCTCAGCAACTTCTAGCATCCTCTCGCGAGGAACGTTTTTTCCGCGAAGCACATTCTCAAGGAAGGGAATAACATCCTCAGGACCTTCGGGACCGCCGAACGAAACAAACAGGATTGCGTCTATAGGCACAACCTCGAGTGATGGCAGGGGTCCCAAGGGAGCCGCGGGTGCGGTGGCTACAGGAGCAGCACTGCCCGGAACGCCGCTCTCAGGTCGAGAATTTGTAGAAGACATGTATCGTTTAAATTCGTTAGAGTTGGGGAGGCGAATCGATCCGGCAATCCCGCTCGGACCGTTTCCTCGTCGGAAACGAGTTTCGTTGCGGGGATTATAGGTTGCTGATCAAGCCCTCCCAGGACGGATCGTACTCGCGTCGCCAAAGCCCTGCGGGAAGATCGGGATCGGTGATATGACCATCTTCGGGACGAGTATGAACCACTCGATCGGTTCTGAAAGCGATGTTTCCGAGATGGCACAGCAAAGTGCTTTTGTGCCCGCTCAGAACTGGCTGGTTCAATCGCGACGGATCATTATGCCTAGCTGCGTCGATGAAATTCGCGACGTGCTCCGATTGGCCCCAACCGGTTTGGGGCGACGACTCGACCTCTTTGTCATCCGCGTCGTAGATCTCGAATCCCCCATCGGCATCGATCTCCATGTAACCGTCATAGCCATAGAAGGAAACGAATGGCCCGTTGGGCCGCTTCACACAAGAGAGCCCCTCGTAGGATATCTGCTTGCCCCCCGGAAACTCCCATGCCACGCTTTGCGTATCTGGGGTTTGCTGATCGTCGAGGTATCGGAACCGGCCTGCGATCGACGCGGTTCGAATCGGGTAATCGACCTGCAATCCCCAACGGCAAATATCTAATGAGTGCACGCCGTTGTTTCCGAGTTCACCGTTTCCCCAATGCCAGAACCAGTGCCAATTGTAGTGAACCACATTCTCACGAAACGGCCGACGGGGCGCGGGTCCTTGCCACAGTTCATAATCCAAATGCTCTGGAGGAGCCGAGTCTTGTTTGACCCCAGTTGGACCTCGCATTCGACCAAAGAATGCGCGAGCATAGTAGGGTTTTCCGATGGCACCTGCATGAAGCTTTGCGATTGCTGCCTGGAACCCCTTGCTGCTTCGCCGCTGGTTGCCGATTTGGACACAGCGGTTGTACTTGTTCGCGGCCGCAACCATCCATTCCCCTTCCTGCGGATTATGGCACGCCGGCTTCTCGACGTAGACATGCTTGCCTGCTTTGCATCCTAAGATCGCCGCCGGACCATGCCAATGATTCGGGGCAGCGCAAAAAAACGCATCCAACTCAGGGTCATCGAGCATTCTCCGTAAATCTTGAACCGCGGTGGCAGCCCCCCCTGCCTCGGCGACACGTTTGACCCCCGCTTCCCCTCGCTTCTTGTCTGTTTCACAGATGTACTTGATCTTAACCCCAGGGATTTTCAGCGACTCTTCTGCCAAATCCCGACCGCGACTAAACCCCATAATCCCGACTACCAGCGGTGGGGCCGCTGACTCAATCGTTTCGTCCGCCGCAACCAACGTATCGGCCGCGCGAGTAACAGAGGGAACAATAGCTGCGGCAGTGGTGCCGTGGAGAAAACGCCTGCGTTGCATGGTGGTCCGCTGCGGGAGGGAGGAAAGCGAGTCGAAAACAGGGACGTCGATAGGGTGACGTGATCGATCCAAGTATGGAATGTGTCAAACCAGATAGGAAAAAAATCCGTGTCCGATTCGCTGCAGCATCTGCAGGAACTTCCAACCCAGAGATTATAAACGATTTCGGACGAAGCCGCATTTGGGGCGGCCAATGAAGCAGAGTTCGCTAAAATCTGGGGGAGTTCGCCACATCCAGGACAAGCTTCCTCAGGACTTTTCAAACGCATCATGCCGACCAGCCGATTTCAATTTCGCGATTACCTTCAAGAGCAACGGACGGCGAGCAAACAAAAGAAGAAGCCAGAGTACGATTCGTTCCACTCGACCATGAGCACTCGAGAAAAGGACGCTCTGGTCGCGAGGAGTCACCGTTCCTTTTGGACTTTGTTCAGCGAGTTTTGGGGATTGCTCGCTGGCCATCGCGGTTCCATCTACCTTGGACTTACAACGCCTACCATTTCAACGCTATTGAATTTAGTCCCACCACTGGGGACTAAACTGGCGATTGACTACGCCCTGACGGATCCACCAAAGCCACTTCCTGCATGGTTAGTGACCACGATTGGATCACCAAGCCCGTTTTACTTACTCGTGTGGGTAGCAGTAGGAGTTGCAGCCGTTACGTTGGTTCGCACTGTCTTTCATCTTTGGGGACGCTGGGCCTGTACCAAGGCGGTGAACCAAGTCCAAACATCGATACGGAAACGAGTCTTCGAGCACATGCTGCAGATGCCGCTGCATAAAGTCCAGCAACTCAAAAGCGGCGGCTCAGCGAGTTTGTTGCGCGAAGATGCAGGGGGGATCGCCGATCTGATCTTCAGCATGATTTACAACCCATGGCAAGCGATCGTGCAACTACTCGGTAGTTTTTTGGTTTTGGTGCTCGTAGATTGGCGTTTGCTGGCGGCAGGAGTGATGCTCTTGCCAATCATTTACCTCACCCATCGAACATGGATCTATTCGATTCGCCCCCTCTATCGTGACCTGCGATCGACACGGCAGCGGATCGATTCGAACGCCACAGAAACATTCTCGGGAATTCGTGTCGTACGCACATTCGCTCGGCAACGGAGTGAAATCAAGCGTTACGTGGGAGGGAACCATTTCTCCGTGAGGCAAACGCTTTTCGTATGGTGGCGAACGCGATTGATTGAAGTCATCTGGGAAGTCCTCATACCGCTGTCATCGACGCTGCTCCTCCTCTACGGTGGATGGCAGATCTTGCGAGGGGATCTAACGCTCGGCGATCTCATGATGTTCCTGGTCTACCTCGCGATGCTCCTGGGGCCGATCGCCAGCCTTACGGGGAGCGCGGTTCAGTTCCAAAACAATCTCGCCGGATTGGACCGTACGCTCGATCTTCTGGCGACTCCGACCGAGACGCAATCCATGAAGATGGACAGCACCTCTGACTTGCCATTGATCCATTTGAATCGAAATCAAGTACGGGGCGAGATCAGCTTTGAAAAAGTTGGATTTCGATACCCTGAATCCGAAAACTGGGTTGTGAACGATGTTAGCTTTGTGGTGTCTCCCGGTTCCACGGTGGCACTCGTTGGACGAAGCGGCGCCGGAAAAACCACACTTTGCAATTTAGTAGCCAGGTTCTTTGAACCGGAACAAGGCATCATCTCGCTCGATGGCCAACCTCTCTCTCGAATCGAACTCGAATTGTATC
>VGZN01000484.1 GCA_016872635.1 Planctomycetota bacterium
GCTCGATTCGGGGCAAACGACTCCAAGCAGGCTGGTGTAACGATGTCTTGGAAGGAATTCTGACGGGAAAACAGGCCGATTAAGATGCGATTGCCCTGGGCATTGCCCGTCGCCAGTATCTCGACAATCCTCTCCTCATTCTGCCATGAAATTGCACCGCCTAGCTGATCTCGCTTTTGCGTTTCCGTCAGCATAACGGCAGGTGTACTCAGAAGTTTGTGGTAGGGCGATTGCTTTGCGCTAGGGTCAGAGTTCTGGGAGTTAATGACAATGAACGGTTTGCCGGTTTCCTTCGTGTAAACGATTCCCCAGAGCACGAACAACACAACTATCGAAAGGGATATGAGTGGGAGCAGGAATGGTAGGTTCATTGGTAAGTAAGTGCGAAGTGATCTGTCGGATAACGACCAAGGTAACCGGGCGGCGGCCACCGACTTGGAATTCAGAAAACGCGCCAACCGCCGCTCCGGTTGACCGCCTTGTTCGCTGCTCATGCTGGAACACGGGTAACGAAATCGCGAACGGAGGCAATAAACAAACCTACTTGAGCTTTGTCATATGCTGCGTAATCGCCATGAGCCGCACTGTTACGAAGCCCAAGCCATGCTGTGACATTCTTCTGATCTAGTTTTGAATACACACCAGCGCCGCCCAATTCGCCGTTAATGGTGTCGGCCTTCTTCGCCTTGCCTGCGGCCTCGGTGGGAATTCCGGCCTTCTTGCACAGTTGCTTGAGATGCGCCTCAAGTGTGCTGCCACACACGACTGCCGCCGCATCTTTGTATCCGGTCTCAAGTAGATGTTGAGCCATCTCAAGAAAGTCACCGAACAGTTCGCCGTGAATCAGCTCTTCGAGCGTGCGAAGGTAACCGTTGCGGATGTTGTGCAACAATGATTCGGCGACGCCAATTTGGCCTGCAAGGTGCCCCCAAGAATGATCGTTTGTTTCAAGTATTGCCTTCGCTTGCTCGAAATACACCGAGCCCCGACCGGCTGCTCGTTCGATTGCCGCAAGGCAGCGGGTTTGCATTTGACGAACACGAACGTCTGAGATCACGTCCGATGCGTCGTCATGCTGCGATTGCTGCCGAGCAGTTGCGTACTCTTGGATGATCGCATCGAGTTCAGCTTCAAACGGTGAGGCCATTCAGTGTGCTTCTGAGTGATGTTGCAGCTAACGTTCGGCTAAGCTGCCGGGGCCGCCTGCAAGGACGTTGAAGCTCGAAAACCAGGATGGCGGCCCCGGTCAGCTTCAGCCGTTGGTTAGCCCGGCTGATCAAGGCCGAGTCCAATGGAACTCTCGTTGCTCTCCATCACCGAAGAAAATGCGGGAATCTAACCCAAGGCACTTCCAGCCATCATCCGGCCGATCGGTCTTTGTCGAGGAAAAACGCGACAGCACATCGATACTCTGGCTAACTACCGGCGGGAATGGGACCCACAAAGTCGGCATTGGCCAAGATTCACCACATTTCACAAGCCGTCGCCAGGAATGTTCGACTTTCTGAATTAAGTGCAGCCACTCAGCTGGCCCAGTCAGATAAGCGGTAATGTCCAATCCCGACATTATAACCTCGACCTTGAAGACATCTTTGGCCGGTGGAACAGGAGGGCGTGGTCGGCCTTGGATAGTTTTGGTCACTGCGCCGGCGCTTGTGTTGAGTTGAACGGAGACAGCCTCGTAACGGTCCCGGCGAAGTAGCGTTCCCACTCCAGCAAATGGAATCTCGTCGCCTTCCTTCAACGGCGAAAGCGCAGTTGCCCCAAGAACCTGAAATCCGTTGCTGGTCACGACCGGAGGCATCGCAGTTGGCCGATCAGGTATATAACGCACGGAGAAAGCAACGTGTTCGGGTGTCTCCAACTCTTCAAGGATTGCGATGAGCCCAACCTGTGGAGCAGAACTGCGACGGATGCACTCCGTCCAAGCTTGAACGACGCTCTCAGAAACAGTGCTTTTCAGGAACAGGATCGATTCAGTTTCCGTGAACGCTCGCCCGAATCCTGCATCGACCTTGCGTTTCCATTCATTGAAATCGCTCTCGGAGAAGTTGCTGTCTCCTTGCACGGGAACGCCCTTGATTGGAAAACCAATCTTTAGCCCCGCGTCAACCTTCGCTCTTACAGTCGAATAGTCCGACCTTCTCAGCCACGCATAGAGCGACTCACCGATGCTTCGATCGGTAGAAATGAGTTCTTGATCCACGATCCCGTGTCGGAGTATTTCATTGCAGTGAAACATGAGAAATTCCCGTTCGTGAATGCAAGACAGACTTACTCCCCCTGGCAGCCCGACGATCAGGATGCATAGGGCTAACGCCTAAAATCACGCGGTTGCGGCCAAGTGACTCTCCATCAGGAAACGCGCGATCCGCAACTCGCGTGCATTTTTTTGTTATGCCGGTTTGGTATTCGTCACGAAGAGTAGCGGATGGGAAAACGCGAGAATCAAATGTATGAACGCGAACGCGAAGAGCGGAGACGTTGGCAGTCCGCGACTCCCAATCAAGATTGCGAGGACACATAAAAGTATCGAACTCGCGATCATGGAAGCCATCACCGCAGTTCGACGGTGCACTACATCTCTATATTGCCAAAATAGAGTGATCACCGTCGCATGAATCATCGAAAGCAACAATGCTGCTATCGCGATCCAAGCGGCGTGGCCGTTCCAAATGGAAAGGATCGCATAAGTTGCCGCTAGTCCCGTCGCACATCCGACACCGCATCCGAGAAACCATGTTCGAGGATTGACGGCTGCCAAGTTTGCAAGTCTGTCAAATTGCCGTGACTGTTCCGGCATGTCGTTACTTGGTATAGGCATTTATGGTCGCTCCAATGAACTGTGATTCTCAGGCATAACGACTAAAATCACCTATGTCCGAGTAAAAATCTCTAACGTATAAGCACGGTTGACCGAGGACTTAGGTGCATTTTTTTGTTCCGTCAAGCTACTCGAGGGCGGCTTTCCGTACGTCGCTGCCCTCGAGCTTATGATTACCACAAATACACCTACTCAATTCCCAGAGGTTCTCAACGCAAGAGCAGATGTAATCGAAAAGTTGAGTTCTGTGCGATTGGCAATCTGCATTGAAATCTCGCCTAGGGATTGTTCAATCCTAGCGAGTTCGACCGCTGTTGGAACGATTTTACCAGTACAGTTGCATTCGCAATTTCGTGAATGAAACTTTAGGAACCTAAAAGTACTTGATCCAACTTCTTGAAACTGCCGCGCGTACCCGTCGTCCAAGAATGTAAATATCCAAGCGACCTCGTGTTCAAGCGTCAGATCGTCCCCTTCGTTGCGAAGATCGTCAAGGATGAACTGCTTTTTTGCGATCACTTCATTTGAGACTTGCATGACTTGCTTTCCTTCTACTATGGCGTACCGGAATTTGCTGGAGGCGGATTGACAGGAAGAACTCCGGGAGCGCCTGGTTGACCTGATCCCACAGTGATTGGAGGCGTTTCATCTATGCGAATCGGGCCTTCTGGGGTTTTGATTTTTCTGATGACGGTCCCATCTGGAAGTGTGTGCTCGCTTTCGACTTTCTCACCTGCCTTCAACGGAGGCTTTTTGCCTGGAACTTTCGTAACTGGCAATTTCATGGGCGGCGCCTTCTTGGGAGTCTTTGTGAAAATCGCCTTGATGGCCTTCACGATGACGCTTCCGATCCCAACATTTGCGTATGCCAATTGGTTATTGGTACCTAGCATGTTGAACTGATCTGTTGCGGAGTCGTAAAGAACAAAGAACTCATCTCCGAATTCGTCCACGTAGTGCGCACTGACAAAACTGTCTTCTTCGAAGCCATCCCAAACAAATTCTTCGATAGAGGTAAGAACGCTTTCACCAGTAGATGTGTCTATTGCGATGATCCAAGCTGGGTCATTCGTCTCAATTGAGACGACAGAGTCTACAACCGGACCTTCCTCAGGTTGCTGCCCAAGTGACTTTCTCGGTGAATACATAGTAATCATGAGCAAACACAAGCAACCAAATACTAACCGCGACCACTCTCGATACTTCCAACATGTCATAATGCGACACTCCTCTGCTAATGCCTGCTCGAAACGCCAAACTGATGACGCTTCTCACAGACGGAACGACCGCATTGACCGAGTGCGAGGAGAAAAAGTCACCATGTCAGAGCGCGCCGATCGAGCACTTCGGTCCAATGCTTTGTTCGTGCGTTGTCTCGTACT
>VGZN01000485.1 GCA_016872635.1 Planctomycetota bacterium
CGTCGGAAGCGTTGGGAACATGATTCTCGAAGCATTTTACTTCAATCAACGGACCAGCGATCCTGACGGATTTGTACCAACAAAAGGGTCGCAGATCGGCCATTTCTAGGGCATTAACAAACCGAACTACAATCATTGGAGCGGCAGTAGCCCGATCGCCCAGCCCGACTTATGATGATGCAAGAAAACTATAATCACGGCACAACCAACCAATGATGAGACGATTTCCGCACATCCCCGATCCAATCAACGATCTCTTTGACAGTGAGAAATCTCGTTGGGATTACATCTACCTCAGACCGATCATCATTTTCGTCTACTTCTTTTATAGATGCATAGTGTTCCCATTGAAATTCTTAGTACATCGCTTCACGTTTGGCTGTGAAGGATATTTGGTGGATCGAACGCTGTCTTTCGGGATGAAGTATCTCGCACGAACCGAAGCGGTTGAGTTGCTCGTTCGGCATATACAGATCGAACCATTGATCTACCGGCACTTGTTATCGACGTGCAATCACACTCCCGAAAGCCCCCCACCGAAATTTAATGGGATCGACGCCAATTTCGATGTCGACTGTATACGCGATGTGTACCGCAACAATATGACCATCGGGCACGATCAACTCTCCTACGAGTTTGGCGACCGATTTGAAAAGCATAGCTTTCTTGAGCATATATCACAAATCCGAGAGCGAGTTCCCCAAGACCATAATCAATTCAGCAAAAAGGCGATTGACGAAAACCGCCAGCATTCATTTCAATTATTGGGTCCAACTAATGTTTCGATCATGATTGTCTTCGTAATCACTATCTTTGCCGACCTAAGGACTGCGTTGAGGGCGTTGAACTCGTTCGGCTCCGATTCGATCGTCTTATGGTGCCTGAAGCATATTTATGCCAACAATACCGAGGCGTTAGTAGACCTCGATTTTTTCATGCAGTCAGAGACAAACAGAGGACATTTCGGTAGCAGCCCGTTTTTCTCAAACCCCAATCAATATCTATACTACCACATTGTGTTCGATGAATGTGTCTACGACATGCTCAGGACTATCAAACCCCGCCAATAGTAATCGCATTACGTTTCTACCTGTTCGCAGTCAATCCTGAACCAACTCGAACCCCCCCAAGGGTACCAGAATGTCCACCTTCATAACGGGTACGGGATCATTTTTACCTGGCCCACCGGTAGACAACAACTCAATCGAGGAATACTTAGGCAGTATCGAGGGGGAGCAATTGGTGAGACGTCAAGTTCTTGCCGTGAATGGGATACGTACGCGTCACTACGCTTTGGATACGGACCAGAACGAGACGTTCGACGTTTACCAACTTGGAGTTTTAGCTGCCCAAAACTGCTTGAACGGTTTAGTACCAATCAATCCAATCAGTTATCTTTCAGCAGGAACAACCCATGCTCCCTATTCCGGACCTGGAATCGCTTCGATTGTGCATTCGCAACTTGCACAGCAAGCTATCTTACCGGGGCCAGTCGAAGTGAATTCCAACTCGGGCATTTGCACGTCGTCGGCAACTGGCGTGATCAACGCATGTCGGGCAATTCAGAACGGCGTTCATCAATCAGCGCTATGCATCGGCGCTGAGCAATCGACACAAGCACTTAAGTCCCGAGCTTTTCGCATCATCAAAGATACCGAAGTCATGGAACGGGATCTGAAGAGGTCACAATGGTTCATGTCGGTGTTTCTCAGATTCATGCTCTCCGATGGAGCAGGCGCATGGCTTCTTGAATCCAAAGCTCGAGAGGATCGCAAGTGCTTTAAAATCAACTGGACTTTTTCACGATCTTATGCCTCGGAGGCGCCCTTGTGCATGCATTATGACAATCGCACTGCCCGACTGAGCCAGGATGTTGATATCCTATCGAAGCACTTGTTCATTTTTGCGAGTCGGTTCGTTACGGAATGCTTCAACATGCACCAAGAAAAGCTCGACAGCTATCAGTTTATCCTTCCACACCTGTCTTCATATTTCTTCCAAAGAAAAATGGAGCGACTTATAACGCAGCTTTGTGGTGACAAGGGTGCGCAACCGAGTACATGGACGAATCTAGCCACGGCAGGCAACACTGGTGCCGCCAGCATTTTCGTGATGCTGGACCAATTCGCTCGTACACAGCAATCGAAGGCTGGTGATCGATTGCTGCTATTCATACCCGAATCCGGTCAATTCAACTTCGTTATGATTAGCCTTACGCAAGTTAATAGCGTTCTACCCTCCGACTGATTCCTATGTCCAAGAAAATTGTCATCGTTGGATGCGGCAGCAGCGGCCTGATCATGCTCAAGTACGCACTAGACGAACTTCGCGATTGGGAAATCGTTGCATATGAGGCCTCCAGCAAGATCACCGGATGTTGGGGAAGGCCCCCAAGTGGATTTGTCTCGACATCAACGAAGTATACGACGCAATTTGCCTGCTACTCCTTGTATGACGCCAACGTCCGTCGAGACCTTTCGTCAGTATCACCATCTCTTCAGTATCCAGATTTTTTCCGCGACGAAGAATACGGCGAATACCTTGAAAAATTTGCAGACCATTTTGGCCTCAAGAAGTTCATCTGCCTGAACACGAAGGTTTCGCAAATTCGAAGGAACAGCGATGGGAAGTGGGATTTGCAAGTGTCGCATGTATCTCCGCCCGACGTTCAAAGCGATCAAGGGGGCAAGGAAGAATCGATTGTTTGCGATGCGGTAGTCATCTGCACGGGATTAGCCGACACGCCGAAACCGCTCAACGCGGAAGCGAGAGTCTTGAGTCGACTTGATTTTGGAGACTCAATCCGAGATCAAAAAGTTGTCGTAGTCGGAGGGGGGGAATCTGCAGTGGATGTTGCTCGAAGATTGGCGGGCCCATCGCTCAACAACCAAGTGTGGCTTTCTGTCCGTTCCGGAATACGCGTCAGCCCGAGATACCATCCAATTCGTGGCGTCCCCTCAGACTTTCTTCGCAATCGATTGCTTTTATCGTTTGACGCTGGGCTACGAAATGTGGTAGGCCAACGTTTCGTCGATTTTCGAATGCGTTGTCGCAAGGTACTGCAGCGTTTATTCCCAGCCAATCAAAGACTTCGCAGCTCCGTTCATGAAGAGAACCAGTATGTCCGTGACCAATGGGCCTTGCGTCTGACAGCGTCTGCAAAAGACAGCCTATTCAATATGTACCACAACAAAAGCGACGATTTTCTTGGTGACGTCGCGGAGGGCCGCATCAACATTATCGGTGGAAATTGCGACCATTCGTACCGAAATTTCTACGCGTTCGGATCTAGCGATGTAATGAATATTAATCCAGACTTGATCGTGCCAGCGATCGGATACGCATCCCAGCTAAAGGCACTGACCAACGATAAAATCGCCCTTCGGGATTTCTATTTAGGTATTCGACATATCGAGTATGACAGCCTATTTATCGTCGGTATGACACGCCCGATTATAGGAAACATTCCTTCCATTAGTGAGATGCAGGCTCGCTATATCGTTTTCCATTTGACAAAACAGCTTGCGGAAACTTCAGAAATCAAAAAGATCCATCATCACAATCGCATTGAGTTGGAACGCCGCTTTGCAAACCTAGACACCACCAACGTCTATCCGGTTGAAATGTTTCCTTACTGCGATCAACTCGCTCGTGAGATGGGATGCCTTCCAAGCTTGAGAAAACTTCGATCGCCAATCCGCTACGTCCGGACAGCGTTAAGCCCAGCCACCACAATGCACTACTTTAACGATAAAAAGATGCCAAGCAATTACTCGCCCATCTTCAGCCCTTTGCTCATAACGCTCTTACTCTTCCTCTTGAAACCATTGGATATGGTGGTTCGAGCATATCGACAATGTTCGACAGTTTTCCAAATGCTATTGAATCGTTGAGTGAAACTTTTGGCGATAACTTTTAGCGATGTCGTTGGGTACAACGATGCTCGTGCTTGCAACTACTTGATTCATTCAGCAACATTGAGCCATTCCGCAACTTGTTCTGCAAAATACGTCAAGATACAGCTGGCACCCGCGCGGCGAAATGCGATCATGCTTTCGAGAACGCATTCTTTCTCGTTCAGAGCGCCTGCGTCAGCCGCCATCTTGAGCATCGCGTATTCGCCGGATACCTGATAAACGGCCACGGGGATCGAGAACGAATCGTGCAGACGCCG
>VGZN01000486.1 GCA_016872635.1 Planctomycetota bacterium
GCCGGATGTCTGTCGGTAACTTGCCGGGGTGCACAATAAAAGCATCGATAGGATGATCAGGCATATGGGTTTGGATGAGATGGGCCCATTCCTCTTGGGCGGACAATCTGTTGTTGGCGACGAGCTGTCGGCGGTCACGCCACGGTTCAACGATCACGACGGGTGATTGGTGAGGTGCTGTGCCGCGAGGCACCAGCGCCGAGCGATAAACCCATGGATGGGAATTGATGATCGCCTCGACTTGTTCGGTGAACAGCGTTCCGTTGGGGGTGATGACCCGGTGTCCTTTGCGTCCACAAAACCAGAAGCGATCGTTTGTATCCAAGTAACCAACATCACCCATCCGATGCCAATAGACCGGAGTATCAGTACCTGGGGGTGTCAAGGAATCATCGCGTACCTTGTGCATAGCGTTTTGGTCAGTGCGGGTGACATACGATTGTGTCACGACGGGACCTTGGACCATCAATTCGCCGATGGCACCTGGAGGGACGTCGCGGGTTTGATCAATGTGTGTCAGTGGTCCATCGCTGATTTCGATGACTCGCCAACGAATCCCCGCGAAGCGATTGCCGACGCAGGTCCCTTTTCCGATGCGTGTCAGCGGAGCTGTCTCCTCAAGTACCATACGCGATTCGATCGATGCGATGGGGAGTGCTTCTGTGGCGCCATAGGGTGTGAACATCATCCCGTGAGGATGCATTGCAGAGCGAATCTGTTCCAAGACCCGCGGCGAAACCGGAGCTCCTGCCGAGAGCACACGGCGTAGCGAGTGGACCCGTCTGCCTGTTTTTTTGCAGTGCAAGCCAACCTTGGTCCAGAGTGCTGGTGATCCGAACGATTGGTTGACGCCCCATTGATCGATGGCATCGAGCAATCGAACTGGATCCACGTCAGCTGGCCGAGTTGGATCCATATCGGGCAAAATGGTGCCGGTCCCCATCACAGCGTTGAACAGGCCAAAGAGTGGGAAGCCGCTCAAGTCTAGTCCGCTAGGTTCAATCGCGTAATGACTGGCGATCATATCGATCTGGGAATTGAACGTTTGGTGGGTGTAGAGGACACCTTTGGGCGGTCCCGTACTTCCTGTCGTGAAGATGATTGCCGCTGGATCCATCATCGAGGTAGGAGGAGGGACAAACGATGAGCGGCTCGTGTTCTCCAATTGCGAAAGTGTTGGATGGGGCAATACGCCGAATCGCCTTCCAACGGTCACGTTCAGTTTCGCACTGGGAAATCTTGAGCCATATGCTTTGATGATGGCGTGTGCGATCGGAATCGCAACGAAGCCATCGGGCGACGTCGCTTGAAGGCAGTTCAAAATATTCTTACGCCCCATGCCTGGATCAATCAAAATCAAGGTGACTCCGCATTTGAGCAAGGCGAATACTAAGGTGATGAAGTCCTCGCCGAATCGAACCAGCAGTGCGATCTTCTTTCCTGGCCCCATACCCATCGCTTGGAAACCAGCCGCCAATGACGTCGAGCGATGGTCGAGGTCTTCCATCGAAATGGTATGGTAGCGTCGGGATGTACTATGCCGGTGCGAACCGATCGGGGTAGCGATCGCTAATTGTTCAGGCTTTCGGAGGGCTTGTTCGGTCAGCCGAAGTCCGACGTTGCAAGGAACTGTGTCCGCCCAGATTAGTTTGCTGGCAAGAGCACTGCTGTCCAACGAATTGCCGTCACGTCGTCCCGAACCGTGAGCACTACTGCTAGCTTGAGCACTACTGCTAGCTTGGGAACCAATGCCATCTTGCGAACCATCGCCAGTAGAAGTGGTCATGACAGGGCTTGGGTTCTTCTAGCGAGTAGCGTTGTCGGGGGCTGTTCTAGTGTCCAATGGCTCTGTGTACCGAGTTTTGGATCCATGAGTCAATGACGTAGTCGGTAGTTGCCGAGATTCTTCACAACATAGAATCGAAGCCAGCTTACCGCAACTTGATCTCGATCGGTGAGTCGAGGGATTTCCATTGCGACAACGGGATCGCGGTCTGGTCGAAGGAAGGAGGGCCAAAGCCGGGAGCAGGATTTTTTGAGAATCCATACTTTTCCGTAGGAATGCCGAACGCGTTCTTGTCTAGTTCCCCATTTCCATTTGCATCGTGAAAGGCAGTGATCGCCAATCGAACCTCGGGACTGGCATCGCTGGCATTTTCGTCGCTTTCGGAGTTGCGAGCCGTGGCAGGACTGCGAGCATCGAACGCTTCAAGCTCAGAAGGTAGGTTGAATGACCAAACGAGAACCCCGCTATTGGACTTTCCCGTTGAGATTGCGTTCATTGAAAGTGGGATCGTTTCTTTGGCGATCGCGACTTCGGGATTGCGGAAACCGCGGCTGGACGCATAAACAGCAATCAAGCATTGGCCATGATCTTTGGGTAGCCCGACGATTTTTACTTGAAAAGATTTCGTCGACTCTGACTCTAAGGAGTCGCTAGAGTCAGAGGATTGGGCCGGGGCAATCGCTGGCGTTCCAAGCTCGTTGTCCTTGGTAAATACGGGGCTGGCAACGCTAGGGTTGGATAATTCCGTTGGGATGGAGAGTGGAATGGATGTGCTGAACCGAGCATCCTTAACGTCCAACTCGTTTTTTCCGTCTTCTGCTAAGTCTGCGTCCGGACTCCTCGCAGCCGGAGTGCTTGGGCCAGATGAAGTGGTTTTTCCGGTGCAGGAAATGCAGCAAGTGAGAAAGGCTAGAGTTGCGATACCGATGGTTGTTGGGAGGAGCGGAGATTGCACAGTGGGAATCGCCTCCTTTTTTCTGGAGGCTTAGATTGCAGAAGGTACAGAAAGATAAGCTATTGGAAGGGGGGATTTTACGAGTTCTTGAGTACACCTGAATGTAACGAATTGTTACCATAATAAGGTGGGGTGGTTCGCTGTTTGAAGGTTCCAAACGGGAAAAATACCGCCCCTAGTTTTCTTTTCCGACGGTTTTTATCCAACGAGCATTGCGTGGCTAAAACCTAGTAGTGATTTCTGTTGCGGTTTTTTGGATCGAGGTTTTTCATGACAAACCAAGGCGACGATCTCAACCATTTGGACCTAGGCTTACCCGAGTTTCAATCACCCGAGCTGACGCCTGGACCCGCTGGGGCTTCGTTGCCCAACGCGAACCTGCAAGAAACGAACTCAAAGGCCGCAAACCCCGCGGAGAAAAAATCAATCAACGATGCGTTTTCGGGCGGCGGCTCAGTGAAAGGTGCCTCGTCAGGGAGCAAGCCTTCGACGAGCAGCCCAGCAAAAGTACCTGCACCATCGACCTCGACCAGTAAGACCGCCACGACTATCGTCAGCGATGCAAAGACGGTCATGGCAACGAAGGGTAGAGCGAGTTCTGGTCTTGGGAAAACAGATCGGACATCTACATTGTCTTCAGCGAGCACCGTTATTGCGTCTGCGTCGGATTCGACGACGACAGCATTGGCTGGTGCACCTGCGGCCGATGAGTTGGATGGGAGCGGAGGGCAACACAAGCATCGCAATCGTGGGTTTTGGAGTGCCGCTCCGAGTTGGTTGGTGAGCACCGTAGTGCACGTGGCAGCGATTTTGGTATTGGCAGCTTGGAATATCGAACCCATTCAAAAAGAGCTCAAGCTCATGCTGACCATCGGGGAGCCGGCAGGAGATGAAGACAACTCACTCGAGGAGTTTGCCATCGATAATGCCACTGCCGAGATACAGACTGACCCGACCGAGGATATGGCGGCCAGTGCTCCAACGGTCGAGACTACTATGGTCGATACCAAAGTAGCCGTGGACATGAGCAGTATCATCGCGGCGGCTCCTGCTGTAGCAATGACCAGCGCTAGCCAGTCCCTGGCACCATCCTCAGGGATCGCAGCTCAGAGCAATGCTGCGATGCGAGCAGCGTTGAGCAGTCGCTCCAAAGAAACCAAACGCGAATTGCTGAAGAAATTCGGAGGTACCTCCGAAACGGAGCGAGCCGTTTCAATGGCTCTCAAATGGCTTGCAGAGCACCAAAACCCTGAAACGGGGGCTTGGACAATGACCCATGCTTTGATTTGCGGGGGTAAATGCGATCGCCCTGGAGAACGAGTGGCCAGCATGAACGCGGCGACGGGAATGGCGCTGATGTGTTTCCTCGGTGCAGGCCAAACGCACATGGAAGGAGAATATAAAGAGACTGTCTTCAAGGGAATCAGTTTC
>VGZN01000487.1 GCA_016872635.1 Planctomycetota bacterium
GACTCACTTGCTCCAATGCAACCGCTCCCACTCCGTCACCCTTTCCGCACGACACATTTGTTCTCGCACCCTCCCACAGAACAGTTGAGCTACGATCGTCACGATCAGATGCCGATTCACGCTGGTCCAACCCCGACACTCGAAGTGGTCCCAGCCCAACTCCTCCTTCACCTCGCGAAAGCATGCCTCCACCTTCCAACGCGCAAAGGCAACCCGAAGTAGCTCGCGGATTGACCGATGCGAAAGCTCCATTCGGTCTTTTTTATTACGAAAGCAGCTGTTGGTTTCGCGTGACAGGTCTAACTCACGGTCTACCTAGTTCGAATCCTACCCCCTCTCTTAACCTGAAAGCGGTCTTTTGGGGACCATGCAAAACCCCAATGTTTTGGCGATCCAGCGCGACTCGAAAAACGACTCGATTTGGGGTGCGCGACGCGAAATGCAACGCCGCATTCCGCCATGCACCGAGCCAGCATGGGCGCTACAGAACTCTAAAGGAACTGACCAGATATGCGAAAAACCCTGGGAAAACCAGGGTTTTGCAGCGGAGAGGACAGGAACCGAACTATTGGTTGTTTTCTCAATGTTTCGGGGGAGTTCGAGAGGTGCCTATACGATTCATTCGGTTTGAGCATCGTTGGGAACAGGTGCAAATCATCAAGTGCGACTTGACTCACGGATTGACCGATGAGACTATTGAGTGTCAGTCTAGCTAGCCCTGAGAACGAATGGATGAGGTAGTCATGGTCACATCGATTGAACTGTCAGAACAGGAATTAGCCGAGCTACGCGATCTGACTGAGCAGAGTGATTCCACGGAAGCTATCCGAGTGGCGATGCGCGATTACATTCGCTACGCCCGTCGAATGCGACTCAAACAACTTTCTGGTCAAGTCGAAATGATCGATAATTGGCGTCAATTAGAAGAGTCCGAGGTTGGCGATCTCCATGACGATTCCTCCAAGTGATCTAGTTCTGATCGACACTTGTATCTGGGTAGGTTTCTTCAACCGAAATCAGTCCGCCGAACGGATCACTGTCGATCCTTTGCTTGATGACGATCGTGCAGCGATCACTGGAATGATCTTGGCCGAAATCTTGCAAGGATTTCGTCGCGATGAGCAGGCCGATTGGGTTGCTTCATCACTGAAGGGCCTACATGACCTTGAACCTACTTGGGATGACTGGCGAGTAGCCGCCAAACTGGGACGACAACTTGTTGCCAATGGACACCGCTTACCACTGACCGATCTTGCAATCGCAGCTATCGCACTTAGAAACGACTGCTCCGTCCTCACAACCGATCCGCACTTCGATCTTATTGCGGGGTTGAAATGCTCTCCACTTAAATAATGATGTAGCTTCGAGCAGTTATGCCCGAGGGAATCCGGATCAACCAGATCACTGCGGGGCATGCAAAAGAGTTTCACGAGAAGCTCAAAGCCAGAGGGATGGCCACGATAACGATCCACAAACGGATCCAGTTCGCGAGGCAGTTCATGCACGATGCGGCCGATTGGAAGATCATCGACGAGAACCCTTTTTCTAAGGTTCGAACGCAGCGAAGCACCGTCAAGGTCAACGAGTTTGTGCCACGGGAAGTGGTCGACAAACTGATGAAGAAAGCAAATCCGGTCTGGAAAGTGATCTTGGGGCTGAGCCGCTACGGTGGGCTTCGAACGCCCGCGGAAACGCTTTCGCTACGTTGGGAGGACATCGATTGGGAAATGAACCGCATGAGTATTCCCGAGCCGAAGGTCGAGCATCACGAAGGTCGTGGCATTCGTAGTTGCCCGATCTTCCCGGAGCTGCGACCGATCCTCGACGAGGCGTTCGAGATCTTCGGCGACAAGAGCGAGTATGTGGTCGCGGCTCCCCAGTATCGAGCTGCCGCCAACACGGCGATGGGCTGAAAGAACTCGAACCTACGCACCGAGATGACGCGACTGCTCGCGCACGACGCGAGCAAGTTTCAGGTCATCCTCTACGAGCATCACTGTGTGCATCGATTATAGCCCAACTTGGAAATGGCCCTGAGGGTTGATGGCCCCGATGGAAGCTAGCCCCAATAAAAGCAAGCACTTTATCCTGCCTTGACCGTCGCAGATCCGCCCGTGGAGGATCAGCGGCGATTTTTGAGGTTTTCGGATAGACTTTTAATTAGTGTCCTCAAAAACGCGTCCAAAGCAATCAAACGATTTCCCAACACAGCCCTCGGATAGAATAGGATACAAAACACTTGCGCCATTTCCCTGGTTCTGGACGAGCATTCCAAGTATACTCGCGCCGCATCCGAATGCGCCACGGGACCCAACCTCGGAAACGCGAGCCCCGCGTCTCCTCCCCTTGCTTCGCTGGAAGCTACCCGCTGCGGCTTCGACACACGATTCCAAGTAAGGTCATCCATCGATGTTTTTTAAAAAAAGTTCGGGCCGTCGTCTTGTTCTTGCAGTACCCCCACCGCGGGCCCGAAATCGGGCGAAGTCATTGGCCCGGCGACGACTGCGGCGGTTGGTCATCGAGGGGCTGGAAACCCGCGTCATGCTCGCAGGCGATCTGACCATCCGAAGTTTGGCGGATCTTCAACCATATTATGATTCGGCTGACAATACGTACTCCTACGACGCTGGACACCCAGGGGCAACATCCAGGGTTACTTTCGCTGCGGACATCATCACTTCGGGATCTAGCATCTCCATCGACGCGGATGAAATTTACGTCGACCCAAGCATCACCATCGATACCAGCAACCCCAATGGTAAGGCTGGGAACATTTCTTTTGATGCCCACACCAAAGTCTATCTATCTGACAATTCGAAACTTCTGGCAAACGGAATAGACGACTCTCAGGATGGATCGATTACTATCAGCGCTAGCCACGATATGCAAACTCGTGCCAATTTTACTGCGATTAATATGGTGGAGAACCTGATTAACGCTTTCACCTCTCCGGCAGAGATTACTATCCTCAGTGGCGTTACAATCGACGGAGGTGATATCTCAATCAAGACCGAAAATGGCAATCACAAGATGGAGTATGGGTCGGCAGTACTAGATCAACGTAAGAAAGCTTGGAAGGTCGCCGCAGCAGCATCGCCAGTCCCATCATCCATACTATCGTTGCCTGTGACGTTTCAAGACTGGAGACCCAAAGCCAGAATCACAATCAATCAAAGTGCAGACGCAACGAACACAACGAAGATTCTTGGTTCAAGTTCGGTAACGATAGGTGCAGATGCCCATGCTAGCGCTGTGGGTAAAGCGGTTTCCGCCTCAATCCCACAAATGTTGTTTAATAAAAGCGATAACAATCCAAACGGCTGGTTCGGACAAAAAAAATTGAAAACCGCTTGGTCCGCAGGAGTGTTTCTCACCGACCCGGAAGCCACTGTCGATATCGTGAATACAATCGTCTCCTCCGGTGGAAATGTCTCCATATCGTCTGACGTTGAAAACACGATCAGCCTCACCGCCAAATCGACTCTGAACACCGGAGCGGGTAAAACCAACCCAGCAGGTAAAGCATTCTCTTTTGCACTTAGCTTTCAATCGTCAACATCCACGGTGTACGTCGACAGCAACTCTCTAATTAGCAGTCAAGGGGGTGTCAGCATCACTGCCGATGCAATCAATAGCAGTAGCACCACTTCGTCCTCGGCAGTGTATCGGGATGGAACGGTCGGCGCTGCTCCGGCTATCGCAGATAATCACACCAATGTAAAAGTTACGATCGATGGTAAGGTTACCGCGATTCGTCCCACCACGGATGGCTCAATCCCCCCTAAACCATCCTTCAATTCAACGTTCAACCCGACCTTCTCAGTTGATATCCCATCGAGCACGGTGACGCTCTCTGGCATTCCGTTATATAAAACTGGCGATGCGATCGCGCTATTTAGCGAAGAAGGCGGAACGCTACCGGGACTTGCCGCAGGGCTTTATTACGTCATTGTCACCCCCAATTTTGACAACACATACAGTCTTCAATTTGCATCCTCCTATGAGGATGCTCTTGCGCTGAAATATATCTCGTTCGGGGATGCCTACCCAACCCTGACCAACCTCCGCACAAACCTTGCCATTCCGGTTACGCAAACCGCAACGGACACCCAGCAGCAGTCACTGATTCTCTTTAGTGACGCAAACGGCCCCGATGGGGCCACACCCC
>VGZN01000488.1 GCA_016872635.1 Planctomycetota bacterium
TATTTATTCTGAATCCCATCGATCATCGCCATCATCACCGCTGCCAAGTGAATATAAGGGTTGGATTGCGATGGCGTACCACGAAACTCGATCGCTCGAGATCGGGGATTGTGCGATCCAAAGATTACATTGCAAATCGCCTGAGGGTCGCTGGGCGATACCATTCGCAACCATTGATACTCCATCGCCGGAGTGAATTGATGGGTTGCCAATGCGAGTGCTGCGAGCGTGCTCGCATGCTTTAAGACTCCGCCGATGGCGTACCACCCGATGTCGCTGACACCTTGTTGCGAAGCCCCACTAAAAATCGTCTCTGAGTTCCGAATCAATCCCCATTGGGTTGAGCACGCGAGCGTCGTGGTCACCAACGAAACACCTTCGACAGCTGCAAGTTGTTCGCTCATGTATCGGATCATCATCAAATTATCGCAGGCCTCCAGCAAATTCGATGGTGCTAACACCACTTCGGAACTCGCATATTGACCTCGGTAATGCCGTTCGATCCCAACGCCAGCTTCAGCCGCAAGCGCAGTAAGTTTGCACCGGAATCCAAAATCCGCATCCGACGGCCCGCAGGTCAAAAATCGTTGGCTAGAAGGAACCGGTACCGAATCGCCTCCCACTCTCTCTAATCCCTCTACGGATGGCCCATGATGGATCATTAAGGGTTGGCATGCCCTCACCTCAACATCCTCGGCGATCCCAGTAGATTTCAAGTACTCCAGAGCTCTCGACGCGACCGCTCGGGAATCAAGCCAACTTTCTTCGCGGGTCATCGCGTCTTGAATGGCTGCAAGAATGACCAACGTTGGCTGTTCGATCAACGGATCTAGATAATTCGCGTTGGATATGGGTATCAATACCATCTGCTCGCGAGCTTCGTCCGAGACCCCGCGAAGAGTCAACTCCTGCCCAAAACCGGAGTCAAAAACCCCCTCGGTCAATGCACTGACCGGAAAGGTAATGTGCTTCCAATTCCCGCCGATATCGGGGAAGCGCAAGTCAACCGCCTTGATCCCCTTCTCGCGACAATACGCTAGTACAGCCTTGGGCTTCACAGCAATTCCACCTTTGTTGTTTCGAATCTCGTTTCGAGCACCTCAACCGCGCGGAAACAAACCATTACGGTCTAAAATTCCAGCCCACATTGTGAGTGCATGAACAGTCCTCAGCAACGTCCAATTCCATCATCACCGCGAAACAAAGAACGAATCCCGGTGAAGGGCATGGTTAAGTTGCGAGAAAACCGGTTTTTTCGCTTCAGCAGGAAGCCTTGCGTGCGGAACAATCTCATGATGTCCCCCGGGGCAGTGAACGTGGAGACGCCGGGGGTGTTGAGTTCAATCGCTAGGTCGGGGTAGTGCGAGCACCGCTTCGCTGAGCAGTAGTGCGGAATCGGCTCACGAATCATCGCCTGATGCGGGCGTGACCGGGGATTGCGGTACAGCCGAAGATCGTCGCGCTGGTGTTTTCGCCATGATCCGCGAAAGGTCCTGAACCGTTTCCATCAATCCAAGTTCCAGGTCTATCGAGTCGGCGAACCCGTCTTCGGTATCAAGTCGGATCTCAATCGTCTGGCTCAACCAAGCGACGTCATCGAGGAACGCTTCGGAGCAAAAACAAGAGTCGACTCCCTCGCTCGTCAAATCGGTTGCGGGACTAAACTGATGCTCAGGATTCGTTTCTGGCAGGAACGAAAGGTTCCACTGCGCGCGGCGGTTCATCAAAGCAGGTATATCTGCCAATTCGGGATTCTCCGATTGAAGTGCAACGGATGGCATTCTCAATCCCCGAACCTGACTAGGCTCGCTTCCATAGTACTGCCGCATCTCGTTCCAATGCGTCGCTGGAACGTAACCATCCCGCGACGTGATACCATCAAGCGGTGAGGGCTCCGGGACTGCTGAGCAAGGATCGCTGGAGCAGGGATTGGATTTCGATTGCGACTGCTTCTTGAAAAACATGTTCTATCTATTCCTGGATCCCCCCCGATTGAGAGAACCACATGCAGGAGACATTCGAGCCAATCCTCTGGCGTGAAATCGGGAACCTTTCCGAAATCCTCGGCGCCCGTGGAAGCGTAGATCGAAGGGGCGCGAGTCATGGAATTTCCGCGCTCCACACCCCTAAAGAAAACGTACCAATGGCCAGACTTTGAGGGTCGTGCGGCTTTTTCCGTATGCGACCTTCCGTACCCTATGCATCGTTCCCATGCGTTCGACAGGCACTAAGCCACCTTTATAGGGGTGCCTAACGCATGACCACGAATGCTTACTCAGGCTTGAAAACCACGGTAGCCAATGGTGGCATTTGGAATGAAATCGATGCTGGCCGACCGTGATGCGGGATACCGGTATCCGCCATGACCCCTGCATGATTCCCCACATTCGATCCTGCGTAATAACTAGAATCGCTGTTGAACACCTCGCGGTAGTATCCACCCTTGGGAACACCCATGCGGTACTCGCGCACAATGGGAGTAAAGTTCGAGCATATCACCAAGAAGTCGTTGGGATCGCGGCCTTTGCGCAGATATCCGAGGACGCTGTCACCTGCGTTCATGCAATCGATCCACTCAAAGCCTTCTCCATTGAAGTCGATTTCATACAACGCCTTTTCTCGTTGCACGAGGTGATTCAAGTCGGCCACGAGCCGTTGCATACCGCGGTGCGTTTCCCATTGGAGCAAATCCCATTGGATTTCGCCGTCGTAGTTCCATTCATGCCATTGCGCCAACTCGCTGCCCATGAATAGAAGCTTCTTCCCTGGATGCGTCCACATGTAACTGTAGAGCAGTCGAAGGTTAGCAAATTTCTGCCACAAATCACCCGCCATCTGCGCGATCAAGGCCCCTTTGCCGTGGACTACTTCGTCGTGCGAGAGGGGCAATGCAAAGTTCTCGGTAAACGCGTAAATCAAACTGAATGTTAATTCGTTGTGATGGTACTGGCGGTGGATCGGGTCATGCCGCATGTAACGCAACGTGTCGTTCATCCAACCCATATTCCATTTCAACGAAAAACCAAGGCCACCAGTCTCGACCGGACGACTAACTCCGGGCCAAGCTGTCGACTCTTCAGCGATCGTTAGCACCCCTGGATACTGAGCATGAGATTCGGCGTTGAACTCTCTCAGCAGATGGATAGCCTCGATATTCTCGCGTCCACCGTAATCGTTCGGAACCCATTCGCCAGCCTTCCTGGAATAGTCGCGATACAGCATCGATGCGACGGCATCTACGCGAACCCCGTCGATGTGGTACTTGTCCATCCAAAACAATGCATTGGACACGAGGAAGTTGCGCACCTCATGGCGACCGTAATTGAAGATCATGGTTCCCCAATCCGGATGCTCGCCTTGCCGCGGATCTTCATGCTCAAACAACGCAGACCCATCGAAACGCCGCAGTCCATGCCCATCTTTAGGGAAGTGTGCTGGAACCCAATCGATGATCACACCGATACCGTTTTGATGGCAGTGGTCCACGAAGTACATAAAGTCTTCAGGTGTGCCGTAGCGGCTGGTTACGGAGAAGTACCCAACGGTTTGATAACCCCATGAACCGGTAAACGGATGCTCCGAGATAGGCATCAACTCCAAATGCGTGAAGCCCATCTCTTTGCAATACTGTACGAGTTGGTGAGCCAGATCGCGATAATTCATCCAGCCGTGCACGCCGCCCTCGCACTTGCGCCACGAACCTAAATGAACTTCGTAGACGTTGATAGGACGGTCGAGCTGATTCTCCGACTTGCGTCGCTCCATCCATTGGCCGTCGTTCCACGAATACTGGTCCAATGGCTGGACGACCGACGCGGTACGCGGTGGCAACTCGGCATATACACCAAACGGATCAGTCTTGTCCACGATCTGTCCGTCTTGGGTACGGACCCTGAATTTGTATTTCATCCCAGCGCCGGTATTTGGAACGAACAATTCCCAAATGCCAGAAGGTGAACTCTTCTGCATGCAATGAGAGCGTCCATCCCAATGATTGAAGTCCCCGACCACCTGTACGCTTTGCGCATTGGGAGCCCAAACGGCAAAATTCACCCCAATATGGCCTTCCACATCGCGTAGGTGCGCCCCGAGCTTATCGTAAATCTTCCAATGCTTGCCCGAACCGAATAGGTACCGATCAAAGTCGCTGAGGAA
>VGZN01000489.1 GCA_016872635.1 Planctomycetota bacterium
TGCCGAGCCGATCGAACGCCACAATAATCGTGACCGTTTGCAAGCTCTCGGGCGCGTGGTCCGACCGTTTATCCTTCGCAGGACCAAAAAAGAAGTCCTCTCTGAACTTCCGGAACGGACTGAAATCGTTCGGCTGGCCGAACTCTCCGAACCAGAACGGAAGAAGTACGATGCCGCCAGACTCGCAGCGCTCACGGAGTTGACCAAACCTACCACGGGCGGCGAAACCGAACAGCAAATGCGCATTCGCGTCCTTTCCTGGTTGACCCGACTCCGACAACTTTCCTGCCATCCAAGACTTGTGGATAAACGTTGGGATAAGTCCTCTGCGAAGCTGGACCTGTTTATGGAAATCGTCGCGGAACTGCGTGAAGGTGAACACCGTGCATTGGTCTTTAGCCAATTCGTCCAACACCTCAGCCTGCTCCGCGAAGCCCTCGACAAACAGGGCATCACCTATCAGTACCTCGATGGTGCAACCCCGGCAGCGAAACGCCAAGAGGCCGTCGACCGATTCCAAGCAGGCGAAGGAGACCTGTTCCTGATCTCGCTCAAAGCAGGTGGTACGGGACTTAACCTGACCGCTGCTGACTACGTGATCCACATGGATCCTTGGTGGAATCCGGCCGTGGAAGATCAAGCCACCGACCGCGCGCATCGCCTCGGTCAACAACGTGCCGTTACTGTTTATCGTTTGGTCGCCCGAGACACGATCGAACAGCAGATCCTTGCTCTTCACGAAGACAAGCGGGAACTCATTAGCGGCGTTCTCGACGGTGCCGATCGGGCAGGTCGTATGAGCACCGACGAACTGATCTCCCTGATCAGGCTCAGCCAAATCGAAGGGGCCTAAAAACCTCCTGCATTTGTCGCAAACCCTCGAGGCGAATTTTCTACCCGGCCTCGACATGCCTCGCTTCCAATCGGCTACACTGAACGCGCCAATTGGGTTTGGCCGGAAAATTGTTCGCGCGGGATGCGCATCCTTGAGATCTCATCTATGCTCGCGCACACATGCTTGCCAAACTTAAAACCTATTCCTTGGTTGGAATCGAAGCCGTACCAGTAGACGTCGAAGTCGACTTATCACCGTCTGCACTTCCCAAAACCGTGTTGGTAGGACTGCCGGAACAGGCGGTGCGAGAAAGCACACACCGTGTCGAACGCGCGCTGGTGAATGCAGGCTTCCTGCGGCCCCACGATCGCATCGTCATCAATCTGGCACCCGCGGAATTGCCCAAGCAAGCCGCCAGCTTCGATCTTCCGATCTCGCTGGGAATGCTTGTGGGCTCGACCCAACTTCAATCATCGCGGCTCAATGAATATGCCGTCGTCGGAGAACTCTCCCTCGAAGGACTCACACGCGGTGTCAAAGGAGCGCTTTCCATGGCCATCGCTGCCGCGAAACAAGAAGGCATACGCGGCTTGATCGTTCCCGCAGAAAATGCCCAAGAAGCAGCCGTTGTGGAGGACATCGAAGTCATCCCGGTTTCCTCGCTGACCGAAGCCGCCGCGTTCCTCGCCGGTACCCTCGATATCGACCCAGTCCCTTCGCGGCTTCAAGAAATCTACGCTTCGTTCGCCCAATACGATGTCGACTTCAGCGATGTCCGTGGCCAAGAAATGGCAAAGCGGGCACTCATGATTGCCGCTGCAGGAAATCACAATTTATTGATGTTAGGCCCACCTGGCTCGGGCAAGACGATGCTGGCCAAACGACTCTCCTCAATCCTGCCGACGTTAACTCCCGGCGAGTCGATAGAAACCACTCGGGTCTACTCGGCATTAGGCAGATTGCAGACAGGCCAACCTCTCATGGTCCAACGTCCGTTCCGCTCACCCCACCATACGATCTCCGATGCAGGTCTCGTCGGAGGCGGGAACCCTCCGGCACCCGGCGAAGTGTCTCTCGCCCATAATGGAGTCCTATTCCTCGATGAACTCCCGGAGTTCAACCGAAAAACGCTTGAAGTGATGCGGCAACCCCTCGAAGATCGAGTCGTGACCATCTCACGCGCCATGCGCAGCACCACGTTTCCAGCTGGATTCATGTTGGTCGCCGCACTCAATCCATGCCCTTGTGGGTATCGAACCGACCCCAGACGAAGTTGTAACTGCACGCCTCCTCAGATCGAAAAATATATGGGGAGAATCTCGGGTCCACTACTAGACCGCGTCGATATTCACATCGAAGTCCCCGCAGTCCCCTTCGAAGAACTCGCTCATGGACCTCCGGGAACAAGCAGCGCACAGATTCGCGAACAAGTTACCACCGCTCGCGAAATTCAACGCGAACGCTTCGCTAATTCTAAAACTTTGACCAACGCGCAAATGAGCAGCCGCGAATTGCGTCAATGGTGCCCCCTTGGGAAAATCCAAACACAACGGATGCGTGCCGCCGTTTCCGAAATGGGACTATCAGCCCGAGCACACGACAAAATCATCCGAGTTGCCCGCACCATCGCAGATCTTGAAAATGCTCCTGAGATTGAACCCCATCACATCGAAGAAGCAATCAACTATCGGATGCTCGATCGAGACCTTTGGACCTAACCATTCGCGTTATACCACCGACATCATGTAGAACATCTCGCGACAAATCTGACGCGATCGCTCGTCGTAACATTTTGACTCCTCGGGAGTGTCATCGGCTACTTTTGGGTCTTCATAGCGAATGGGTACTCGCAATTCACACCCTATCACCACCGGACATGCTTCATCCGCTTGCGTACAGGTCATCACGGCACAGTAATCCGTTTCGGGATTGGGCGGAGCATCATATACCTTGGAAAAACACTCCTGAACGGGCCTCGCTAACGAAGATTGCACTTGGTAAATCGGATTGGACGTATCAGGATCGCGAGCCACGATCGACAATCCGCAACGACGAAGCGCCTCAACAGCCCGAGGATTAAACGCAGTCCCCTCTGTACCTCCGGAATACGTCTCAACCCCCTCGAGCCCGTAATGCTCCGCTGCAATTTTTGCCCAAATCTGGGACAAGTGGCTACGCCGTGAATTGTGGGTACAGATAAACGTCAAACGCGCTTGATTGCCTTGATCCAGACGATTCCTAACATAGGCACTAACCTTTTCGAGGTCCCTTTTTCGGTCACTCGGGATCAAATCGTACTCTCCAACGCGTTGATCGATATACTCTTCCAATTTTTCGAACATAACACCAACCGCTCAAGTACAGAGTGAACATCAAACCAAGAAGCGAGCTCCGCGGAAATTCGCACGTACCAACCTTCTAGCAACAACCCGTCGCCCCACAACAGCCCCCAGGCGGCTTGGCTAAAGGCAAGCCTGCCTTTGATCCCTGAACTCCCAACCACCCGGAAAATGCCTCTCGAACTGGATAGGAGTTTCGACTCACGATTACCCCGTCGATCAAAACGAGCGGTAGGCAGTTTGTCCCTTCGGCACTCAGTAGACCATGCACCACTTGGTTTTCGACGAAGGCGGTTGGCTGCTGCGCCAGATTGAACCGTTCCACCTGATACCCGCTACCCTTTAGCCACTCTAAATCGCTCGCAAATTGCACCAACGCCGAATCGACATCGGTACCGCAAATTCCTGTTGAACAACACATCGGCTTGTCATAGACCTGAATCTTTCTCATGCCACGGTTCCTTTTTGTTCTGGTAAGTAAATGATACGAAATATCGGAATGGCTATAAGCGCGCCAACCACTGGAGCCGCCAGGTAGACCCAAAGACTGGATAAATGCAACGACACAAGTGCTGGTGCCAATGAACGGGCAGGATTCATCGATGCCCCGCTGATCGGACCAGCAAACATCGCCTCGAGTGCAATGACCGAACCCACCGCAACGCCAGCGAGGATCCCCTTTTCCTTGGCTCCACTCGACACACATAGAATCACAACCATCAAAATCATGGTAAGAACCACTTCGAGAATGAACGATTGCCAGTCGCTCCCGTGAGGTAGCGTCGCTCCGAGGGTGCGGTGTTCTGGAAAAAGCACCTTCAAGACAAAACTCGCTGTGATCGCGCCGGTGAATTGACTGATGATGTACGGAATCACAAGCCTTTTATCCATCCGTCCAGCCACAAGGAAGCCCAAGGTCACCGCTGGATTCAAATGGCAACTGGAGATATCACCGATAGCGTAGATCATCGCCAATACA
>VGZN01000490.1 GCA_016872635.1 Planctomycetota bacterium
GTCCTAACTATTGCAGATGAATAGATAACACCGAATCCAACAAACGATAAATCGTGTGATCCGATATTGGTCATTCTTTGAGCTAACCGGTACCAAGTCTTCGGGAATAAGAGTCATTCGGATTCCCCACACGATCCTCTTTTAAAGAGAATCCATCCCGACTTTTTGTCGTCCAATTCGACTTCTATATTTCGACTGAGCCGATGTTGAGTCGGAATGAGCTCCTTGGCATGCATCTCAAGACCGATCGAGTTGATTCTAGCTTCATTGCTGTTTGGTTGAATCAAAAGCATCAAACGAAAATCGGGCCCTCGAAGGATCCAAGTCCGTGAGTCAAACTCTTCGGTACGCCAACCGACACGCTCCAGATCACTTCGCAAATGACGACCTGTTTCTAGCGGAAGCTCAACGGTCAAGCTGGTAAAGTTCTTTAGAATCCGTGTTGAATCATAGCGGGAGCTAAGGAAATCTCGTCTAGCAATCCGATCTTCATTTTGCAACTTGTTCGGAAAGAGCGCTGAAATGAAATCGATGTGCGTTTCGCTAAACCACCAGACAGCATCGGCAGTCAACGGCCGATTTCGAAATAGCGAGTGATACCAATTGACGGCAGGTCCCTCGCGATCAAAGTCCCATCGGTTTAGTGTACGAGTCAAACTGTCGGTAGATTCTTTAGCAAGCAACTTTTGTACGACATCCAATTCGCCCACTTTTTCCACGGACCATCCCAATCCAATCTTGCCAACGGGCTCGCCAAACTTGTTCTCGGGTCCGAATAACTCGATGTACGTATCTTGTCCTCGCAGATAAATGGACTGACATTGGTCATCAACCGGTAGAAACTTCGGAAAGCCCTGGTCTGATGCGGCGAACTGATTCAACAGAAAATCGGAAGATCGCAACGACTCGAAATCGGCTTGACTCAATACGACATAGAGATGGTTGAATTTGACCTCAGGCGGTCGCACTTCTGCAGCAGTCCAACTTGCGATCTCAGCGTCCAGCTCGGCCTCGGTCTTGCCGGGCAGCTTTGCAAGCAGGTGATCAGGATGACACTTGCCGTGGCCGTCATCCATCCAGTCGCGGAGCAAGCCGCTAGGATTCTTCGTTGGAGCGGTATACTGTGGCCTAAGTCGTTTGTACTCAGTCAAAAACAGGGCGGCCCGACGCTGCAACGCGATATCTTCGGGGCCTGGCCTACTGAGCTTTGGGACAGCATAAACGAAACGCCCCGATCGACCAGCGAAGGTAGCGACCTGCCTGAAGTCACGCTCGACAAACTCTCCGGAAGTGCGTTGGTGCATCCCGGCCGTTACAAAGAAATCGATGGCATACTTCGGATAACCAAAGACCAATCCAAAGCCGCGCCAGCGATCATCGGGCTGTCGAGTCCGTTCGATGGTCATCATAATTTCGCCAGGAGGCGTATTGACCGTGATACCCCAACGGGCAAAAAACTCACTCTCGCGTTCGATCAGATTTTTCAGGCTCGGGACGTGGATCACATAGGCAGAAGCATAGCGTTGGCCATGTTGCAGCGATTCGTACACCAGCACATCGGCGAAAAACATGCCAGGTACATTCCAACTGCGAAGCGCCGCTCGAACTTGTTCAATCTCCGTCAAATCCGCAGAGTCGACAGAAAAATAGCCACCCCAAAATCCCTCCGATACAGGCTTCAACTGGCCGACTAGCGTGTAGAAGGCTTCGCTATCTAGCGCCTTGAGAAGCAGTTCCTCTGATAGCAGTTTTGCTTTGTCATCTAACGAATCTATCGAGAAAAAGTCATCACGCGGTAAAGCGTCAGAGGCTCGCGATGATACGACCTGCTTCACACCATCAAACGTTGACTCCTGCGCTGCTACACGGGGCGACCATGCGACGCTAGTCACAGCGACCATCATGAAAAGCAGAGCAAGCCTGCAGCCGTTCCATACCTTGTGGATTAAAAGTTGATTCATATTGGTTGGCTCTAAAGTTGTGCTCCAGCTTCTTTCCTTACTTTGTGCACAGCCCCTGCCACTAGGTTGACTCGAGCAAGGCGAGGAAGTCGTCGACGGTACGGTTCCACTTGGGAAACGGATCGGGGAACGAAGCCCAAGCGGCTGGCCCGAGTGCCAACTCTGCATCGGTCAACAAGCATTCCTGCAGCGAATCAAAGATTTCCAGATCATCCATTTCGATGCCGATAAAGACTAATTCCTGACGGCAATCACCAACATCTGGACTCCAGACCTTATCGATCGCGTCTCGAATCTGCGGAATGTCGGGCCAATGGTCTTTTGGTATCGCCGCCCACCAAAAGCCGCCAAAGTCAAGCCGAGCCATACTGCCGGCTTGCGACCAGACACCGATCTTGTCGAGACGACTGGCTAGCCAAAAGAATCCTTTGGAACGCAGGATTCCATGCCAGTCTCGACTCAGGCGATCGTAGAACCGAGCTGGGTGAAACGGACGACGCGCGCGATAGACGAAACTATGAACACCGTACTCTTCGGTCTCACTTGCACCCTCACCACGTAGTGTTAACTGCCACCCCTTGGACTGCTTGGCAATCTCAAAATCAAAGCGGCCCGTTCCAAGAATGCTTGAGGGTTCGATCTTCCCAAACTCGCTTCGCAACTTCATTGCGTAGGGATTCAACTGCTCAATCAGCGCCTCGATCTTTAGCACGGTAGCGTCATCTACCGCATCCGTCTTGTTGAGGACTATGACATTGGCGAACTCGACTTGATCCATGAGCAAATCGGCCACAGTGCGAGTGTCTTCTTCGTTGACCGCCTGCCCCAAGCTTTGCAAATCCTTGCTCATCTGCAAGTCAGCCAGAAAGTTAGCGCAATCGACCACGGTCACCATAGTGTCCAGCTCGGCGATCTCCGAGAGAGCCACTCCATCGCCCATTGCGAAAGTAAACGTATCGGCCACGGGCGCAGGCTCGGATATACCCGTCGATTCGATCAGCAAATAATCAAAGCGGCCCTCCTTGGCCAAGTTAGCAACTTCGACGAGCAAGTCCTCGCGAAGCGTGCAACAGATACATCCGTTTGTCATTTCGATCAGCTTCTCGTCGGTTCGACTCAATCTGGCATCGCCACCGGCGATCAACTGAGCGTCGATGTTCACCTCACTCATGTCGTTGACAATCACGGCAACACGCAATCCTTGGCGATTGCAAAGGACATGATTAAGCAACGTTGTTTTTCCGGCACCTAGAAATCCAGACAGAACAGTAACAGGTAATTTCTTCATCGAGCTCAATTCTATAACTAAACTAGAAAAAGTATCGCCCGCCCCAGGCGAGTAGGAGTGAGAACAAGATGGCATAGGCAGCTTGTCTAGCGAGCAGCGCGCTAGTTTGCTTCCATGAAGATTCTTTCGCGATGGTGAGTGCTGTGACCAGACAGGGTAACAGCACACCGGCTAAGTAAACGGCCGTGAGAGTTTGAGCGGAGGTCATGGGGAAAGCCAACCCATCCTCGGCAGCAAACAAAAAGATGCCATCCTTGCGAATTGATGCCAAAACGACCGCCAGGGCTGACTCCGATGGCAAATTGAAAAGGCCCATAATTGGTCCGAGAATCTCTGACATCGCGCCGAGTACGCCAAACTCGGCCAGCAGCGAAGCAGCCACACAGATGAGCACAAAAATGGGCATGGCTTGCCAGAAGAACTGCTTCAGCGTAGAAGACATCTCACGCCAAAGTGCCGACACGCTGGGCCATTGCATGAATGAGCGACTTGGTGTCATCAAAACGTTGAGTGAACTCCGTGATTCTTTCGATGCAGTCAATCGCAAATACAATGCGGTTGTGCAGAACAGATAAGCAAGAAACACAAATGTCAGCCATGCGGCGCTGGTCTTGGTCACTGTGGCCGCTGCCGCCAGCACTGCCAGTGTAGCTGGAAGTTGGTAGCTGCATGCTGCTCCAAAGGCAATCGCCGACATGGCTTGCCCGCGCGAACATCCACTGCACGCCCGGGTGCTAATCACGGCAGGTACGTTGCAACCGAAACCCATCAAGACCCGAACAGCATCGCGTCCGCTCAATCCCAAGGGACGCATCAGCGGATGAACCGCCCAGTTCATTCTGTCGACCAATCCGGTCGCTTTGTAAACGGCCAGAATTACCGAGAACAATAAGACCGTCGGCA
>VGZN01000491.1 GCA_016872635.1 Planctomycetota bacterium
GATATCACCTTTCCCTGTCGGATCGATCGCGAGCAATTTGGCTTTGCTAAATCCAGAACTGAGGTAGAGGTTCTTTCCGTCGAACAGAGGACGGATCGCGCTGGAGTGTTCTTCGTAACGCGCCCGCCACAGTTCTTTACCGGTGGTGGGCTCGTACGCGATAACCGCTTTCGCTGCCGGGCTGATCAACTGGAGCTGCTCTCCGACCTGGATCACGTGTGGCGTACTGTACGCTTTTTTCCAGTCGCCGTCGTCGGTTCCGTACTCGATGGCTCGATCCGTTTTCCAAACCGTTTCCCCTGTGCGTTTGTTGAGCGCGACGATGTACTGGTAGTCGAACCCATCCATGCTAAAGATGAGTAAATCCTCAAAGAGGATAGGGCTGGATCCTGCTCCTCGATAGTGATTGCAGGGTAAATCGCGCCGTTGCCATACGATCGATCCGTCGTTGGGATTCAACGCGGCAGTTCCATAAGCACCGAAGGTAACGTAGACATGTTGGCTATCGCAGATCGGAGTCGGGGAACCGTAAGAATTGAACTCGTGGTAATCCTTTTGGGTTTTCTCGTTCGTAAAGATAGGGCGGTCGATTAGGAACTTGCCACTCTCGCGATCCACTGCGAGGACGGACATGGTCAGGCCGTCGTTCGTGGCATTAGTGATCCAAATCTTGTTTCCCCAAACGATGGGGGACGACCATGCTTTACCGGGAATAGTAAGCCTCCATCGAACATTCTCGCTCTCGCTCCAACGGATCGGTGGATCGGAATCCGGAGCAGCAATCCCGTCGCCATGGGGCCCACGGTACTGGGGCCAAAGGCCTTGGCCCGCCTGTTCAATCTCTTGCTTAGTCCAAGCCCACTCGACGAGTTGTTGATCCGAGGAAGTCTTAAGAGCGACAGGTGGTGTGGTATCACTCGGTTGCTGCGCGATTGCATGGATGGACGCGCTGCTCGAAATCAACGTCAAAAGAGTTAGGACCCCATGGCGAGCAATTGTACGGCCGCGAGTCACGAACGAGGAATGCATGGGCTGCGGAAACGCCAGAGAGGTGGAACGCATGGGGTGGCTCGTGTTCTGGGGGAAGGTGCTCGTGTTGACGGGGGCTCATCAAGAGCCGGTCGCGACCTCGCCCATTATAGAAGAAAACAGCCGATCACAAGTTGTCGATCGGGTTCCTTCCCCAAAGATGTCCTGCCCAAGATGTCTTGTACGGGACCGATTTAACGCGAGAGAATGGAGATTCGATGACGATCCGCCAATGCGAGGGTTCGTGGTCGATCGATGACGATTGTTTTACCTGCCTCGATCGCAATCGCCCGACCTCCGGCTTTCGCCATGCGCTCGATGGTTTGTGGGCCGATGGTCGGAAGGTCGAATCGCATGTCTTGCTTAGGCTTGGCGACCTTCACGAGTGTCCAATGACCCATGGGGCATAAGATGCCTGTCCGTTCGATGCACGCGTCGGTCCCTTCGACGGCTTCGACCGAGAGTACGGTTCGATTCTTGACCGTGATGGATTGTCCGATATCCAGTCCTCCCATTTGCTTGGCGATGTCCCAACCGAAATCGACATCGGACATCACCGAGCGGGTTGGTCTGCACTGAGTTAGTATCCCGGTTTGTGCGATCAAATCTGTGGCGTAGTCGGTGCCCGGTACTACGCACATTCCTCGCCGTTCAAACGAGGCGACCACAGCACCGAGCAATGTGTCATCGGTGGTAGATCCATTTTTGGAAAACAGTGGACGAATCATCGTGCGAACGCACTCTAAGTCAGGCGCATGTTGAACCCAACCGAGTCCATGAAAGAGGATCCGGTCTTTAAAAAGCTTTCCTGCTAAGCAGACTCGATCGACATCGTGTTCGGCAAAGAAACGTTGCATTGCGCCAAGTTTGCAAACGCCGAACCATTTCATTTGATCCGCGAGGGAGTTTAACTCTTCAGACGCGTGATTTCGGATAGCGGCGATGGTGACTGAGCCTCCGAGATCTCGTACCGCGCTCGCGACCTTGCCGGGGTACTCGCCCCAACCTGCAACAATCCCAACACGGAGATTCTCCGCGTTCGCTCCCTGTGCATTCGCCACGAGATCGTTTGACTCGTTGACGTTCGCATCGGAAGTGGGGCGAAAGATGGCCAACCCACGACGGGAGTTGGATGCTTCCGTGGAGGATATTTTTGGAACCGCTGCCATGGTGGGTAAATCTAGTTGGGCGCGCCGGTTTTAGCTTGAAGCGACTGCTGCGACTCTTTCTCGAGTCGTTTGACAGTACGCCGCATTTCAGGGAGTTTATTGATCGCTGCAAAGATGGCTGCTTGTTCAAAGCGAGGGATCGCGGGGCTTCCCAGTACAATAAGGTCTTCAGCGATGTCGGAGGCAACTCCAGACTGGGCACCAACCATGGTACGGCTTCCGATGTGGATATGATCCCGCATGCCGACTTGTCCGGCTAAAACGACGTAATCCCCCGTGCTGCAACTACCGGCGATGCCGACTTGGGAGCATATCAAATTGTGTTGGCCGATATTGCAATTGTGGGCAACTTGAACAAGGTTATCAATTTTCGTGCCGCGGCCGATGCGAGTTGCGCCGTAGGTTCCTCGATCCACGGTACTGTTGGCACCGATTTCTACATCATCTTCGATCTCGACCCATCCGAGTTGTGAAGTTGGCTGATGGGTGCCTTCTACCATACGGTAGCCAAAGCCGTGCGCGCCGAGAACGACACCTGCGTGTAAGGTCACACGATCCCCGAGTATGGTTCCCGGGTACAAAACGACTCCTGGATACAACTGGCAATCGCGTCCGACGTGACAACCTGGCATCAACGTTACGCCCCGATGCAGGTGAGTTCCCGCGCCGACCACGCAGTCATCGTCCACGAAAACAAAGGCATCGATGAAGCAATCAGAGTCGATTTCCGCCGATGGGTGAACGCATGCGGACGGGTGGATGCCAAAGGAACGTTGCACCACATGGGTAGGGCGAAAAATCTGACAGATCTTTGCGAATGCGTCGTGAGGGTTCTTCACCACGATTTGTGGCAGCTCCAACGCGTCGAATGACTTTGGGGTGACAACAGCCGATGCGGACGAGGACTGAAGTTTCGGAATGTGCTTTTCGTCATCGATGAGGGTGATGTAGCCTGGCTTGGCATCCGAAAGTGGGGCGGCGCCAGTGACGACAGCGTTGCGATGCCTCGCAAACAATTCACCGTGGACTCGCTCGGCGAGACTGGCCAAATCCATTGCTGTCATTTGCAGATTCCTTCCTTCGATGGTTCATCGAGTGAGCTAGTAACCGAGGCTCAGAGTTTAGCTAACTTATCTCCGCTAAATCAACGCCGATTGGCGTGGCAATTTGGCTAAGGATTCGCTACTGTACCGCGGGCTCACACCCAAGTCGCTTCCTATTAGATAGCGGAACAATGCTATCTTTCGGGACACGCTCCAATGGATCATGTTTGGTGTAGCCGAGCATGCTCTTTTCAGCGTCGGATAGCAACGGCGTTCATTTTTGGAACAGGATTGCAAGGAGGGAGAGCGGATCGCGAATGGCAACAGCGGATACCAACGCAACCAATTCGACTCAACCTATGTTCTGGAAGCACCTTTGGAATAGTTTTAATTCGATACCGCGAGCTGCTTTGCTCAGTTTGATCGGGCCATCCGTCCTTTTGCTGAGTGGGTATTTAGGTTGGCGGTATTACGGTGCTAAAGCTTTGGACAGTACTTATTACGCGATCAAGCCCGAGAATATTCATTTAACCAACACCCCTGCGTGGCTGAAGACCGACATAGTCCAAGAGGTCTACGACGGCAGCGGATTATCTCGGATGTCGCTTTTAGATGATCAGTCTGCGGCGGTGATCGCTAGATCATTCGATGCCCATCCATGGATTCGCAAGACGCATCGCGTTCAGAAGATGGCAGGTGGCCAAATCATGGTAAACGTCGAATATCGGACGCCGGTTGCAATGATTCATTGCGAGGCGTCGATCGATGAGACGAGTGGTGGAAAGGCCGCCGAGAGTTTTCTACCGGTGGATACCGATGGGATACTTCTACCCACAAAGGATTTTACGCAGAGCGATATTTCTGAATACTT
>VGZN01000492.1 GCA_016872635.1 Planctomycetota bacterium
CGACATGGCCACGGTCCAAGCAGCGCGGCGCCGAATCCGGCAGCAACTCCGCAAGTCGAAATAGCTCACAGACGCACTTGATTCAAGCCGCTTTGATAAATTCCCGCCAGGGTGCGTGTACGCTCACGCACTCTCTGCAAATCAAATTTCCTATCAGCCATCAGCCACCTGCCAAGCTGTCATGATGTAGAAGGGACAATCCAATTTCCGAGCGGATTCCAGGAGGCAATTCGGGTCCCAATGAAATGAGTGGTTCGGGGCCAATAGAACCCCTTGTTTGGCATCCAATGCCCCTTTGAGATTCTCCAAACCACGAAGTTCAATCGCTTGGATCTGCTGGGATCGAAGAGCGTTGCGTCTCAGAAAATCAACTCTCTTGAACCACCAAGGTGTCATCTTCGGTGGCCAATGTCGATCGGGAGTTCGATAAGGTTGAATGTTCATCTGCTATATCTATGGAACGATGTCTTCAACGCCCCACTCTTTTAATCGGGAACCCTCATCAGGGTATAATTCAAGAAACAATTTCTGATATCTGTCCAGTAAATCCCTTAGCTGAGGCTGCATCGATTGCTCTTCAGAATTTTTCATTTTCGCAACTATTCCTTGAATACAGTCCGCTAGCAATTCCTGAACTGCTTCCTTTCTACCCTGCGAAGACCTTAGCCTCGCCAACGACTCGATTACCGTCATTTCGCCAAACAAATCACCTCCCCTGGAAGTTTGCTCCTTGAGGAATTGCTCAAAACTACTTTCGGCAATATCCATCAACTCTACTTTGTATGCTGCGGCCCCGTACAAAGCCGGATTCATATCTTTCTTTAAGTACGGCGAAAGGTACGCAAACACTTCTTTTGCTTCATCAAGGCGCTGCGATTCCGCTAGCGCATCAAGGTAATCGTAAAAATGTGTCCCAAGGGCATTGAAGTAATAGAACTCTAAAATCTTCTTTCGTTGCTTCTCATCCGCCTGTTTGAAAACCTCTAAGAGTTTCGGATACGTCTCGAGCAAGACCTTCGCTTGCTCAGTACTTCGAATTTCTGCGGCGTACTCAAGATAACTTTCGTAATGGTTGTTGATCACCTCCTCGAATAGCTCACGCTGCCGCTTCGGTTCAGCCCCTTTCAATTCGTCCAAATACATTTCGAATCGCATTACCCACTGACTCTTATCGATTTCAACGACTGGCTTCAAACGTTCTTTTCGATCCGCTGGCGGGGCTAAACCGAGCAATTCAAGCCCCAGATGAATGTGCATCAACGTGGTACTTGGAGTTTCCTCCGGTTGCTCGGATGCAGGATACCAAGCACTCTTTTCGCCGTCGACGATCGCCCAGCCTCGCTCACCATCCAAACTCGCCTCAATCAATACAGGTTGACGCTTCCCAAGCTTCAATCGACGAGAAACCTGAAAAGACTTAACATACTTGGGCTCCTCCAACGCATTTCCTGTCCACTGCTTTAGCGCTTCCTCGAGAGCATTCGCCGCTTGTGTCTCATTTTCCTTGATCAACTCTGCTTGTTTCATCTCCCAAGCAGCATGAATTGCGTACACATCCTCCGGTGGTCGTTGATCCATTTTCAAAAAGAAGAAACACCATGTCATGCTACCAACCACGCCACTATCATGCTGGTCAGGCTCAAGCCCCCATTTATCGCGCAATAAAAATCGCACTACAAAAAAATCTGCCTCCTCTTTTGCCATCGGCCACCGCAACTTGCGCTGATCCACAACAACGACTTCGTCCGCTATTTTTCCAAGCTCATTTGGGTGCCCAAGCCAATTCGAAAATTCCGCCTGGGCCTTAAACGCACCTTCGAGCGTTTCTTTTGGTATTAAATCAACTCGGGAAATCTCACTTAGATATTCGCAAGCCGCAGTGGCATAACGATAGTCCGAGCAGTACTTCTGCAGTACCTTCAACCCCTTCTCTTGCCCAAGCTTACCCGATGCCCACGCGCCTTCAAGGATGACAGTTACATCGCGATGTGCCAACACAAGATCAATCAATTCATCCCGCTCTTTTTGTGTCACAAATGCTAACGCTACCGCCGCAGATTCCGCAGCAGTAGTGTCTTCAGTATTCTGATCCTCCAGCAAACTTCGTATGCGACGCATCCCATCCTGTGAATCGAATGGATGAAACGCATTGTCATCCGCGAGCGAAACCTGATTCGCAGCGCTGAGCAAATGAAGCCCGATCCCTCCTTGCGGAATGTTCTTGGAAAGGAACCGAAAAAGCCGATCACGATGAGGATGAAAGTCGACATAGGACAACATCACTGAGGACCATTGGTAACTTTCCGATTGAAAAGAACCCTTTGCGGCCTCAATCACCTTATTCGTACCCTCCAGAGTGCCGGAATCTGCAAGTAGCTCCAGGATTTTTAAAAGCAATGGCGACCCGGTTTCCAATTCAACCGTGGACCGTTTTTGATCAAAGATACGGATGAGCAACGGAATTCCTTGCTCAATAAATACCGGCATTGCAGGGACGGTTGAATCTGAAATCGTGTCAAATAAGCTCACCAGCGTATAAGCCGGTGACGAGTAGTCCTCACTCATGGTATCCATAGGAATAGATGCCAACGCGTCGATCACCGCTTGGGCATCACTTCGAGAAATCAGCTCATACGAATCTAATTCTCTAATCCGTGAAGATAACTTGTCATCGACTCCGGCATCGATCGCTTTTCTGAGTCGACTTTGCCCATGAGCCAAGGGCATTGCTGCCGTCATCGAAATCACAAAGTACAGCAGGAACTGCGACGCATATCGATAGAAATGCGAAAGACAATGATGATTCATAAAGATCTGCAAACCTCATTGAAGAATGTACAACAGGCGACGCGAAGAACGGATCGAGATCTCTACCCATCGGGAGAACTTCAATCTTTCTCATCGTTAACATTAGCGTATCAAAGCATTCAAGCAAGCAATCGCGACCTTGAAACGACGGAGATCGCAACAAGAAACCACAACCATTCTCAAGCGATCCAGCCACATCCAACCGCTCGGGTTCCAAGAAAAACGGCCGCTAGCTGCCCCGGTGAAACTCCAAAGACATCCCCTTGGAATTCCACTTCAAAGTCGCCGTTAGGGTGCCGTGTCACAACGGCAAACTCCGGTGACGAATTGTACCGAATTTGAACCAAAGCCTCCGTAGGTCGATCGATTGGAAAATCGGTCAACCAATTCGCTTCGGTCGCTCGAAGCGATCGACGCGCGAGCGCTTCATGCGGACCGATCACCACACGTCGCGATGGGCGATCAATCGAAACAATAAAGTATGGGGAACCCATCGCGACCCCAATCCCCTTGCGTTGCCCAATCGTAAACCCTTCAATCCCAGGATGGCGACCAACGACCTTCCCTTCCGTCGTAACGATTTCACCCGATGTATCGACCGTACTTTTCTGCCGCACAAATTGCGCATGCAAACCAGAAGTAACAAAACATATCTCTTGGCAGTCTCGCTTATCGGCAACCCGCATTCCCAGTTCACCCGCAATGAGCCGTATCTCCGATTTGTGGTACCCACCAACCGGCAATATCATCCTTGGTAACAAACTGCGGTCGATACCAGTTAACACGTACGCTTGGTCTTTATCGTCATCCAATCCACGATGCAACTCCCACCCACCCCCAGTTTCGTTGGGGGGCAACATCCGAGCGTAGTGCCCAGTAGCTACATACTTTGCATCGATCGCGTCGGCGTAATCAAACAGCCGCCCGAACTTGATCCAATTATTGCACTGCACGCAGGGGTTCGGAGTGCGACCCTGTTGATACTCATCGACAAAATAATCGACAATTCGCCGAAACTCGGATTCCAATTCGAGGGCATAAAATGGAATTCCAAGCTTGTCGGCAATCTGCCGAGCATCGGCTGCATCGCTCGCTGAACAACACCCCTGTTTGTGGTCGAGTCGACCTTCGAGGATCGGCAACAACGGATTCGGTTGCCATGTGCACTACCGGGTTCCTGCCATGGTCACCGCCTGTGTCGAGCCCCGTCCGCCTCTACCTCCAACGCAATCCCCAGGCCTCCGACCTGTGGCGGCTGCTCGATGAGCATTTTGATTCCTTCCGGCAGGTCTACGACGA
>VGZN01000493.1 GCA_016872635.1 Planctomycetota bacterium
ATTGGACCGAAGTGCTTGATCGGCGCGCTCTGACATGGTGACTTTTTCTCCTCGCACTCGGTCAATGCGGTCGTTCGTTGAAATCGGGTGTTCGATGAGATACGCCGCTACCTTGATTACGTTGCTCGTGATAGTCACGTCCTTTTGTAGCGCTCAGCAAACCGTAGACAAAGAGACAGTTGATAGCCTAGTAGCTCGCCTTGCATCCAAGAACAAACCTCCCAAAACTCGTGGTCCGAGCGCCGTGTATCCAAAAGGATATGACAAAGCGGGCCAGGAGGATGTATTCCTAGCCTATCGTGAACTGCGCGAACTTGGCCCGAAAGCATTTCGATTTATCATTCCGCATCTTGATGACAAGCGGTATTCCCTTACGGCAGACGGCGGAGCTGCTGATGTAAACTTTACAGTTGGGCAGCTCTGCTTCAGTGCGATTGATTTGCAGCTTCAACCGTACAAGACCTACTCTCGTGGCGAAGGAGATCCTCGCAACCGCCCAAGGCGCCCTCACTATCTTGCAAAAGTGCGCCTTAACGATCCGATAGAATCGCGGAAATGGATCGACTCGCTTGAGAACAAGTCATTGCTACAGTTGCAAATCGAAGTTCTTGAATGGGTGATCGAAGAGGAATCAAAGGACAGAACGAAGTACCCCGCTGTCGAGACTGCTTGGTTGCATGAAACTCTCGAGACACTGAACAAGGCAAGGGAACCTCTGCCAAGTGGTGTCCCATGGGCGAAGTAGTACAATGAAATCAACGAACAAAGCGATGCACACCAAGCCCTCGATCGGCGGTTTTGACTTGCGTTAAGTCAACTGCTCGGGCTGGGTGATCGCGGTCGTTCGTCTTACTTGCATTGCTCCAGCACTGCACGCAACCTGTCGCGACATCGGCGGAAAACGCCTTCATCGCCCCAGACCGTCGCGAGGTGGTCTAATTCGCTCAATACACTGCGTACCTCGGTTTTCAGCGAATCGACGCTGGACTCCATTTCACTCAACCTTGACCTTACGCACTTGCCTGTTTCCGACTGACCCCTCGTCGCTCCAACAATCTCAAACGAAAACCGCAATTCTGCGCCGCAGTCATCGCACTCAAAAAAAGTGTATTGCATGACGAACAATCCCATGCACCCAAGCGGCGATCGGGTGCGCTAAAATTGAAACCATCACCTCGCCGCTGGGTGATGGGTAGCGTTCGTCGATCTAAACACTACACAATGTAGGAGATGCCATGACCACACGGATTGGAAACCGATGCCCCGTCATCGTTAACGACGATCGAGATCCCAACTTTGATGTGAACACTTCGCTTCACTCATTGATGGGACTATCCCCAGTCCAGTTGGCAGGGATCGACCCAGTCGTGATGAACTTGAGCGTAGCCCGAGCATTGCCCGCACTCACCAAGATTGATGTCCAACAGTACGTGATGCTACTCGACCATTGGTTCTTCGATTTCATGACACGCTGCGTGCCTCAGTGGGAGCATGCGTTTTATGAATCGCCCGAATCCTACCACGACGACCAGCGTTTCTTCCTCCTCGGGATGCTTTCGCAATACCTTGAGGTTGAGCAGGGAATCGAATACAACGAGCATCAGCGATTCGCTGGATCAGTTCTCTATCTAGATCCAAACGACCTTTTCCTCTGTGGCGTCATCGATACACGCCGTGGCACCTGCGGCAATATGGCTGCTTTGCATCTTGCGATGGCTTGGCGATTGGGGTTTCCCGTGTCTTTAGCATGCGTCAACTCACACTTCGTTACGCGATTGGACGACGGTCGCGTAGTTTACAATTTCGAGGCGACTCAATCTGGCTTTGGGGGATTCAAATCCGATCCCGACGACTTTTTGATTAAGTCGAATAATATTCCCGAACAGGCAATTGTATCTGGATCAGACCTGCGAGCGCTTACACCTCACGAGGTACTCGCGACCTTTGTCTCATTACGCGCTCGTCACATTTTGGACGTTGGGCAACGTGCTGGCGATAGGACACAGATTCTTCGATCAGAAGGGGATTGGTTGCTTGCTAGACACCTCTTTCCAAATAACCGTATAATCTTCAGGAATCAACTCGCGATCTCGGCTTTGCGGAGCGAGTCGCTTTTTGACGAAACTGAGGTTGGCCATCTCTGGTCATTCTCGGAATTGCGTCCAGCGATGTCGAGTTCACGAGATTCGTTAACTTCCGAAGAGTTATCTGACGCTTGCGCGATCGGTGATATTTTTTCTCAATCGAGGTTGGATTATGACTCAAACTTTGACTCGTCCTCAGCATGAGGAATCATGGAATCTTGAACCGCTGTCGGTCCCACTAGGATTCGCTGCCGGGGACTCCAATCTGTATCGATATGTTGGCAATCGACCGACTAACAGTCGCGATCCGAGCGGCCTTCAAGAGTTGTCGCCTCCATCGAACCAGACACCGCCGGCCTACGCCGATAGCTGGAATGCTGCGGGAACTAACAATGCCCCGTTCTCATTTGACATAGATGCCCACTTGTTTCAGATGTGGAATCTGCGTTTAAACCCTGGCGAATACGTAAGCTACCGACGAGGTTGTGTTGGCTTGGCAAGCATCAGGGTGTCAGATTCTGGACAAATGCCGCACCTTCACCCTGGTGCACGCGCTTTTGGAAGTTATCAAGAAGCGCAGGCCGCATTGGCGGCATTGGATAAGGCAGGAACTCGTGGGATGCTGATTGCGTATCAGGACACCAATCCATTGCTCACCACGTTTCCGCCGATTGGAACCTATCCTTCATCGACTGAGTTTGACCCGACTTCGCTGCCATTGGGGGACTACAATTTTGCATCGCTCGTAGAATTGTACGGCACTGCGTATTGGGAATGGATTGATTCGGGATGGAGTATGGGAGCGCCGATGCATTCCATCTTTTTCGGCGACATAAAAGATACTCCAATGATTCGCGCGAATCGAGACGTTCATCACTGTCGAGTATTGCCCGCGGGGTATCACGGAAAACCAGTGTTCACCGTCTACTTAGTGATCCCAACTGCGCGAGACATAGACCGCGGCCGTGATGGCAATGGAAAGTTTCCCCGTTACCGTACAGGTTCACCGATCTACACATTTCCACCAAATATAACACCACCAAGCATCAACCGTCCGCCTACTTCCGGAAACACAAATGAATAGGAATGCGAGGCTCCAATGCATCAAGCCAAACTGGTCTGGTTGTACTTTGTATTTTGCGTGACTTCAATGCTAAACGGATGCAACTCCGACACATCTCGGGACTTTTCTTTTCCAAGCGCCGATGAGGTTGAATCAGTTTCCGTGACATTGGCAGGCGAATTTCTAAATGAGCCTAATACGGACGAGTTTGTGCTACCGCGACAACACTTCCAGAATTTACTCGGTTGCCTATCTTCGCGACCTGTTCGTTCTGAAAATGAGAGTGGATTTGGGACCTCGATCATCCGCCTCGAACTAAGAACCGAGAAGCAATTGATAAAGGTCGAGATCCCTTGGAGCGGTAAAAATAGACTTTACTTCACGGTCGATGGTGTTCCATATGAACGAGTGGGCGATTACAAGATGATAAACCCGATCACCAAAGCCGAAATGGGTTTTCCGCCGGACGAGTCACTGCTGTTGTATCGCTATCTGCAAAATTGCTACGAGAGCACAAGAACTGAGGGTAGCTCAACGGTCAGCGCGAGTGCAGACGGGACGACGAACAATGCGATGCAACGGAACGGCGGTGACTTTTCTGGCAATGGAGACTCTACTTCCGCCCCCCGCTGATCGCCGCCGACGCTTCGGTTAAGTAAATCCGCAGCCGAGAAAAACCGACGAACAACCGCATGCAACGGAGTCGGCGGTCGGGCCGACTTTGAAATCAACATCGCTCGCGCCGACCCGCTGATGCGAACCGTTAGGCGTCATGGACACCCACGAACTCCGAAACGAAATGGACGCGCTGTTCACCAAATTCCTACCTGCGGAAATCGCATCGCGATTCAGCGGGCTTCTCGCGATGAAACCTGACCGCTGGTCGAAGATCGACCCGTGGAAGGTGTGGGACGTTTTGGAAGACCCTCGCGTGGTGGAGTGGCAGAG
>VGZN01000494.1 GCA_016872635.1 Planctomycetota bacterium
CGGTGAATTAGGCTCCACCAGGTTGCACTAGTGTACTGTCGGCCGATTCCGCCGCAAGACGAGTTTTAATCGTTCCCCATTGGTTCGACAAAACCCGTTTCTCGATTTTTTCCTGAAGCGATTTTTAACAAATATCCAGTGGTTTTGGCAAATCCGTCGGCCGCGTGGGGCGGCATGGAACTTCCTAGGGTGAAAGAGGGGAATTATCGGGATCGGTTCATGATCAACCCAAGAATTTCCGCCCTGGAGGAGAGATTTTCGCGAAATACGCCACGCATCGCGCTCGTGGTGCACGAAGCCCCCGCCTTGCGAATCCCCCGCATCGTCATGCAGGAATGGGTCGACTCGATCATGACTGCAACTCCCCTTGCGCCTAAATCCTGTTCGATCATGTTTGCAATCGTTTCGGTCATGCGCTCTTGGACTTGAGGGCGACGCGCCACTTCATCCACGACCCGTGCCAGTTTGCTCAAACCGACTACTTTCCCATTAGGAAGGTACCCGACATGGGCACGACCACTGAAAGGAAGAAGGTGGTGCTCGCACATGCTGTGAAATTCGATATCGCGAACGAGCACGATTTCATCGTAATTCTCTGTGAAAACACGCTTCAAATGGATACGTGGATCGGTGTGAAGGCCGGAGAAAACCTCGGAGTACATGCGAGCTACTCGGGCTGGGGTCTCCACTAGGCCTTCCCGGTCTGGGTCTTCGCCGACAGCGATCAAGATCTCTCGGACGGCGCGTTCAATACGTTCTTTATCCACATTGAATTTTTGATTGGATTTCGGCTGCACGTTTTTGCTTTTTCTCAAGGAACCGGAGGAGCGATGGGGGCTAGCCGATTCGGCTGTCGATTCTTCGGCGAGGTTTTCGATGGGATCTGTAATCATAGTGAATCTAAAAAACTCAGTTCCGTCAAATGTTTCCGCGAATGGGTTCGCTGGGTTGAGATGCTCGTTTTCAGAAGTGGATTTCCAAGGCCAAGGGTCTTTGGCTCGGGCGTCCCACCTAAGGTTTGCCGAAAAGCCCTAAGGTTTGCCGGAAAGCCCTAAGGTTTGCCGGAAAGTCCTGAGGTTGGCCGGAAAGTCCTGAGGTTGGCCGGAAAGCCCTGAGGTTGGCCGGAAAGCAGTCGTGGTGGAAAATCACAAACAATTGTTCCCGCACACGCGAGGAACTGTAGACACGTGCCAAGTCTCCCTAGTCGCAATTTTTTGGTCCCAATTTTTTCTTGGAATTATGCGTTCTTCGCGGGATCCGTAGACTTTGAGGTCGCCGATGAATGGGGGGATGCCTAGCATGAAGGCGAATCGATCGCTGGCATCCAGCGGCTGGTTTATTCCACAAAACGTCAATCTTTCATCGAATCATGAACCAGCCTGATCTTCCTTGTAACCAAATTTCTCTCGGCGATTTCCAAGCGTTGATTCACGCCATGTACTACGAGAAAGATGTCCAGCGAGGGACCTCGGGAACTTTCATGTGGCTTATGGAAGAAATTGGTGAATTGGCGGCTGCGCTTCGCGCAGACAACGACCGCGACAACTTGGAAGAAGAGTTCGCGGACGTACTCGCATGGCTAACGACGATCGCCAATGTTGCAGGTGTCGATCTCACTGAAGCTGTGCAAAAGAAGTACGGTCGCGGTTGCCCCGGATGCGGGCATTTGGTATGCACCTGTTCCATGGACGAGAAGCCTTGAGCGGAAAAGCGATTGCATCCACACGCGATCGCGCTTCCTTCGCGTTCGCTCGATCCATGGTTGGCGTGCCGACCACCGAACTATGTCCTACTCCGAGGAATTGCGATGATCGACGTTGAATCCATCAATGAGCTGCATGTCTCAGCCGTAGCTCGTTGGCATCGAGAGCCTATCGACAATCCCTACGGGGATCCCGCTACCTCTGCCGATTGCGTGTTACCAGCCGTTTGCCAGCAGCATCAGTTCAATTATTTGCTGTGGCATGAAGAGGATATTGCGCGCTCGCAGGATGTTTCGGACGCGCAGATCGCTCGCGTCAAACGGAATATTGATAAATACAATCAGTCACGGAACGACTGGATCGAAAAAGTCGACGACTGGATCACGGAATCGCTTCAAGCAAAGCATGTTTCTCTGCAGGATGGGGCTCGGCTGAACACCGAAACTCCAGGGAGCGCGATCGACCGATTGTCGATCATGTCGCTTCGTATCTACCATCTCGAGGAACAGTTGGATCGAAGCGACATCGACCAATCGCACATTGACAAGGTCACGCATCGAATCGCTGTCTGTCGATTGCAGTTTGCGGATTTGTCGCAATCCCTCGCGCAGTTGCTCGAAGATATCTACGCAGGCCGAAAGCGACATCGCACGTACCGGCAAATGAAGATGTACAACGACCCGAGCTTGAATCCGTACTTGTACGATCGCCAGCGCGCCAAAACGGTTTCGTAACCGACTCGAACTCAAAATAGGGGCCGTGCAGGTGGCCTGCTGCAAAAGTAGACTGCTGCGTAGGTGACCGGTTACAAAAGCGAGCATACGCGATCGATGATCGGCTCGATTCGGTATCTTGAGATGGGGATTGAGGGCAGAACGAATCTCCCAATGGGGCTTACGAATACATCTGGTATTGGCCGGATGCCTCGAAGGCATTTTCAAAGTGCCGAAACTGTGGTTTGCGGGTTTTCTCGTCGAAAGTGACTTCGACGACGTCGAATCTAGCGGGTGTTTCCAGCAACCCATGACGTTTCAAATAGATCAACGCAGTCCGCGTCATTTTGAGTTGCTTGTCGTCACCGACCGCATCGGCGGGGCCACCCGCGTTGATCCGATTCCGGGACCAAGTCTTCACTTCAACAAAGACGATTTGTCGCTGTTTCCAAACTGCGATCAGGTCGATTTCGCCGACTCGAGTATTGAATGAATGCTCGAGGATTTTGAAGCCGCACCGTTCCAAGTAGACGCTGACCAAGCGTTCGCCGTAGTCGCCAGTCGATTCCTCGATTTGTTGCAAAGGATACGGACGTCTCAGGTTCCATTGCACCCACTGTGAATGGAGATGGTGTTGCACGGACGCGGCGATCCGCACCCATGCATGATGGACCCAGCGCTCTGCACGATGACTAGAAAGTCGGCGAGTAGAAAGTCGGCGTTTCATTCTTTAGTCGTGGCGAAGCCAAATCTTGATGGTTTGAGCGGGAAGTCGAGGGGTAAATTTTGCATGGCCTCGCACTTTAGCATCATCTCCGTCGAGACCGCGCGTATGATCGACGCGTTTCCCATCGCAGATCAATCTCCATGTACCTGGTGGCATCGCAATGGCTGGGAATACCGCTTGGGATTCGCTGCTATTGATCAGCACTAAGAGCCTTCGTGCGACGATGTACCCGAGAAGGTTTCCGTTCTCGGGTACAATCCAAGTGTAATACTCGGGCGGTGGAGTCTCGGCGATGCGAAACAATGCTCCGGCCTCGCTTTGGCGCAACGCGATCAAGCCTTGCCAAAACGATTGCATCAAGGCATGGTCACTGGTGTTTTCTTTATCGGGGCTTCTGCCGACATTTTCCCAGAGGAACAGGTTGGGAGTCTTTACGTTATAGGTATCTCCCTTGCCGTGATAAGCCAACGGTCCGCTTGCGGTGCGCATGACGCGTTCTTCGAGTCCTGCTGCGCCTTTGCTCCGCAAAAATTCGGAACCTCCATGCAATATGATCGGGCCTAGCGACGTCATAAGAAGGCCTGCGGCGATGCGATAAGGCCCTTCGTCTACCCCATTTCGCCCATCCCAGTCGTTGGCAGCGAATTGGTCTGCGAGTGTCCAATTATCGTGGATATCGAGGTAGTTGATTCCCATGGCTGGGTGTTTTTCATCGACGAAATCATTGAGGAGCGCTTTCATGGTCTGCCCTCGCATGGTCGCATCTCCGCCAGCGAATCCCCGGGATGTCTTTTTGTCGACAGGGTCGGAGGTCGGACCTTTGAAAGCATTGCGAGCGTCATCCTGAAAGAATGTGATCGGAGCATCCTTCTTGTACCAACCCCAGTCTGGCGATTTTGCCACGTCGGGATCGCTCGGGAGATATAACC
>VGZN01000495.1 GCA_016872635.1 Planctomycetota bacterium
GGGCCCCCAGTCGATACTCCTATTGCGATCAGCTCGATGGGTGAGATCGCGTTTTTACGGGGAATAATGGGCTCAACAGGCCTCACCGAAGGAATCGCTATCGCAGGCGGCAATCCCGATGCAACTGGCGACGCAGAACGATCTGCGCCGCTTGTATTCCGCACCTGTCGATAAAGCTTGCGCAGCTTTGGCAACAATTCGAATCGGACTAACAATTTCGCGTGTTCAGGGCTTCCCGCCTTCGTTGGTTTGGTGACGAAATCGTTGGCACCACAACTGATCGCATTGCGAGTCTCTTTACCTTCGCTCGCAACAAACGCACTGAACAAAACAATTGGCAGCGTTGGATACGAATGACGGATCTCCTTGATCGTCTCGAGCCCACCCATCTCGGGCATTTCCATGTCTAGCGTAACGACATCGGGCATTAATTGAGGGATCTTTGCAAGTGCGATCTTTCCGTTAGCTGCTGTTCCTGCAACTTCAAAATCATCGCTGTCGCTGATGATATCGGAAAGCATTCGGCGAACGACTGTCGAGTCATCGACGACCAATGCCCGTATTCTTGCCATGATACACTCGCAATTCTTCACACCAAGTGAATTTCAAGTAGTAAGCACGACTGCCTGGATGGCAGGTAAATCCATCCAGACAGTCCTTTCGATAACCGCTCCATGGCAAAGCAGCGGTTAGTACTTGAACCGAGACACCAACTGATGCAACTCGGTCGCCATGCGAGCCAATTCCGCAGCAGCTTGCTTGGTGTTATTGGCACCATGCGTCGTGCTTTCGGCGGTGGACGCAACACTAGCGATATTCGTTGCGATCTCCCCAGTTCCCTTCGCAGCCTCAAATACGTTTCGGCCCATCTCATTCGCCGTTGCAGTCTGTTCTTCAACCGCACTAGCAATCGTATTGGAAATATCGTTGATCTGATTAATTACATCACTGATTTGGCGTATCGCATCGACAGCACCCTTTGTGTCGCTCTGAATGGTCTCAATCTTTCGACTGATATCTTCGGTTGCTTTCGCAGTTTCCTTGGCGAGTTCCTTGACCTCATTAGCAACTACAGCGAATCCCTTACCAGCTTCTCCTGCCCTTGCAGCTTCGATGGTCGCATTGAGAGCCAAGAGATTCGTCTGCTCGGCCATCGAAGTGATCACCTTAACGACTTTCCCGATCTCGGTGCTGCTCGCCCCAAGCTTTTCGATTGTGCCATTCGTATTGTTGGCGATCACGACAGCTTGTTGCGATACCTTGGCTGCTTCCGTTGCATTGAGAGCAATTTCCCGAATCGCCGAGTTCAATTCTTCCACGCCTGTCGAAACCGTTTGCACGTTCTGGCTGATTTGCTCTGCAGCGGCGGACGAAATGGTGGCTTGAGTCGAGGTTTCTTCGGCGTTCAACGACATTTGGCTGCTGACCGTCGAAAGTTGCTCCGAGGCTCCCGATAGCGCAGATGCGTTATCTGCCATCGACGATATCGTATTTCTTAGATCGCTAAAGAAGTTACCGAGACCGCGACAAATTTGACTGATCGCGTCATCGCCGTTCGCTGTGATTTCTTGAGTAAGATCTCCGTTCGAAGCGAGTTCGAGCAGGTAATCTACCTTAGCTCGCATCTCGTTTCTGGTCGCCACAGTCGTTGTAATGTCCGTAGCATACTCGACGACCTTGAACGGCTTCCCCTTCAAATCAAAGATCGGGTTGAAGGACGATTGGACAAATACATCCTTACCCCCCTTACCGACTCGCTTCTAGTCATTCCCTTCAAACTCACCTCGGTTCAGCTTTGCCCATAGCTCGCGGTACTGCGGGCTTTGTGCTTCGGACTCGGTGACAAACATACTGTGATGTCGCCCCTTGATTTCTTCAAACGAATAGCCGAGTGTCTTCAGGTAGTTGCTGTTCGCCTTCAAGACTTTTCCGTCCAAGCTGTATTCGATAACGGCTTGCGACTTACCAACAGCATCCATCTGGCCTTCGAAATCGGCGATTCGAAGTTTTTCGGAAGTGACATCGGTACAGATATTGACGAATTTCGCAATTCGCCCCATCTCGTCAGTAACCGCCGCAAATACAGACTGGACCCATACCTCTCGGCCATCCTTATTGATGTAAGTGAAGATGCCCGATTGAGTCTGCCCGTTGCACAACTCCTTCCAGAACGATGCATATCCTTGGGAATTTGCGTACTCGTTCTCGAAGAGACTTCGCAAGTTCTTACCGATGAGTTCATCCTCACGGTAAGAGAGTACTTTTTGGAAATTCTCGTTCACCGAAAGAACATCGCCGGTGGTGCTAATCTCCATGTACGCAAACGCGCGGTCGACCGCGTTCAGAATGCCCTTGGCATTTTGCCGTTCAATCTCAGCAGCCGTGATATCGTACCGAATACCGATGTATTTGACCGGTTTTCCATTGGGCCCCATGACCGGTGCAATCACCGCATCGACGTAATATGGAGTTCCATCTTTTGCTCTATTTTTGATGATTCCACGGAATGGCTTTCCACGCCCGATGGTCCCCCACATTTCCTTGAATACTTCCTTCGACATATCCGGATGGCGAGTGGTGTTGTGCGGTTTTCCGAGCAACTCCTCGCGCGAATACTTCGAAATCTCGATGAATTTCTCATTGATAGAGATAATGTCACCGCGGAGGTCCGCCTCGGACACGATGCTCGTCATGTTGATGACTTGAGAGCGGACGCGAAGATCATCGAGTTCCAACTGCATTAACGTCTTGTCGGATATATCTGTTGCGATCAGAACAATTCGCTCAGGCTTGTTCCGTCCATCGCAGATCACAGCATACACAGCTTGGAGCCATACATCTTTACCATCGGTACCGATGCGCTGGTACTCACCCGAATGCGATTGCCCCAGCAGCATCGATTGCCAAAGTTTGTTCGTTTCATCGCGATCTTTATCGCGGATAAACAGATCGTGGTTAGCGTCTTGCAATTGTTGCTGAGTGTATCCGAACACTTGGCAGAACTTGTTATTGGCTTCGAGCAGCGTTCCATCGAGATCGAATTCCGCAGTGAGTTGCAACAGGCTCACTGCATTCCATTGATCTTGGTAATTCGGCGAGGAACGCTTCGCAGCGCGAGGCTTCCCGTTCATTTTCTGTGGCTCTGGGTTCTTGCGAGGTGTCGAGCTTTTGCCGCGGAGGCTGGTTACGTTTGCCATGGTATAGTTCCTGGGTATAGTTCCTGAATGTATTAGCTATTAAAAGTTGACTGGACGTGTAGGTGTGGTTTGTTTGAGCGGACGAGATCAAGAGGTTTGCATTGGTCGATTGCTAGTCTCCTCCATCCGAGAATCGGGTGGTTCTTTCCGTATTCAAGACGAGCAACAATCGATCCTTGAGTTTGTATGTCCCCCGTATGAGTTCTCTGGACGAAGGACTCATCGTGTCAGGGGGATTTTCATAGTTCTCTGGAAGGATGGACTGAACATCGCCAATCTGGTCTACCAGAAGGCTTATGGCACCATCTTCCCCATGAATGACCACATTCATGGGAAGGGCGTCTCCATGGCGTGCTGGTAACTTGAGTCGCTTCCTCAGGTCGATCGCCGTAACGATTTGCCCGCGGAAGTTTATCAAACCCACGACCGATTCCGGAGCTAGCGGAACCTCAGTCATCTCTTGATAACGAATCACTTCTTGAACGGAACGTACGTCAATTCCGTACTTTTGCTGGTCCAAGAAGAATGTGCACAATCGAGTTTCATCGTTCATGCTGGGCAGGTCCTTTGTTCATTTTCCGATGCGTTAAGCGTCATTCCTAAAAACTCCCGTCGTATGATCGCAGGCAAATCGACAATTTCAGTCACATGCCCATGGATGATCGTCGAGCCCAGCAATGCCTTGTGATTGCATGGCCGCAACTCCTCTATGGTCGCATCGACAATGTCAACGATTCGATTGACCACCAGACCGTAGGTCCGTGCGTGCTCTTCGTAAATGATCACATCCATCAATCCATCACTCGATGGTGTGGAATCCCGGATTCCCAGCGACTCGCACAATCGAATCAAGGGGAGAATACT
>VGZN01000496.1 GCA_016872635.1 Planctomycetota bacterium
CCCAACTTCAATGCCGAGATTATCCTCTCGCTGGTCCCTACAAAGACCTTAAAAAGTACAAACCGCAGGATTGGAATGAATTGGTAGTTACCGTCAAAGACAACGTCGCTGTTTGCACGTGCAATGGGGAAATCATTGAAGGTGCCTTCCAACTCCCCTCCACTGGCCCTATCGGCTTGGAAGGTGACCATGGCCAGATGGAGTATCGCCGCATCCGAATCTCCATGAGCAAGTAGCCGGTTTTACCCACACCTCCGGTCGCTTAATCGCCAGGAATTCCAAAAGAATCCCGCGGAACGAAAACGAGTGGTCGAGTACGACTAAATCGATATACTTGTTCGTTTTTCCCAGGCGTATTTCCCTCCTCGCCAAACGCTCGTCTTGGTGCTTGGCTCTCTGATCCGATGGAACATTTCTCAGCCAACACGCCCGAAACGAAGCGAATCTGCCGAGAGGTACGCTCTTCCGGTGCCTCGATCATGTTCGACGCCTCGTTCACCATCGATGGTTCGCCACAAAGACTCGAAGATTCGAGAAAACCGAAACAGCCGGGAAATGCTGGCGAGTTCGAAAAAGAGATATTGAACTCCCGTTTCTTATCGCCACCCAACGACAATTTTTTCGTTTTTGATAGAGCCTAACTATTCCATGAATGTCCCAAGCCAACCTCGTCCAACCGCGGGCCGCGCGGAACAGCTTCACAGCGAACGCGTTCTAGTCCTAGATTTCGGTTCGCAATTCGCGCAGCTCATCGCGCGACGAGTGCGAGACGAGAATGTTTACTGCGAAATCGTTAGACATGATATTTCCGCGGAAACTATTGTTGCTCGAAAACCATCGGCGATCATTCTGTCGGGTGGCCCATCAAGTGTCTATGAAGAAGGGGCCCCGCGATGCGATCCTAAGCTTTTCACACTTGGGATCCCGATTCTTGGGATTTGCTATGGCATGCAACTCACGGCGCATTGCCTCGGGGGGACCGTCAAGCCGTGTCCGGCTCGAGAGTTTGGACGCGCTCGATTGCAGATCAGCAATTTAGAAAAACTATTCGCCGGCTTTCCGACCGAGATCGATGTTTGGATGAGCCACGGTGACCAAGTTCATTTGTTTCCAGAAGGTTTCGAGGTCATAGCGGGAACCGCAACGTGTCCGATCGCTGCGGTCAAGCATCACGAGTTGCCGATTTATGGCTTGCAGTTCCACCCCGAAGTCTCGCACACCGCATTAGGGGGAACGCTCATCCACAACTTCTTGTACAACATTGCTGGGTGTGAAGGAAAATGGCATCTTTCGAATTTCGCGCAACAAACGATCGAGCATTTCCGTGAAGTGATTGGGAAGGATCGTGTCATCTGCGGTCTATCTGGTGGTGTCGATTCCTCAGTCACTGCAGCCCTGCTCTATAAGGCGATCGGACCTCAACTGACTTGTATCTTGATCGACAATGGCTTGCTGCGAAAAGACGAGCAGTCTGCGGTGATCACCGAGTTCACAGATCATTTCAAGGCCGATCTTCGCGTTGTCGATGCCAGCGAACGATTTCTTTCCTCGCTCGCTGGAGTGCGGGACCCTCAAGAAAAACGCCGGCGTATCGGACGCGATTTTATCGAGTGCTTTAAAGCCGAAGCTGTCAAAATCAACGGTGCAAAATACCTTGCTCAAGGCACGTTGTACCCAGACGTCATCGAGAGCGGCGCTGCTCCTGATGGTCCAGCCGCAACTATCAAATTGCATCACAATGTTGGAGGGCTCCCCGAACAACTTGGTTTTGATCTCGTGGAACCCTTGCGAGATCTGTTCAAGGACGAAGTGCGGCGACTAGGGATCGAGTTAGGATTGCCGGAGCATTTGGTGTGGCGTCACCCTTTCCCAGGCCCAGGACTTGCAGTTCGATGCCTCGGTGAAGTGACCAAAGCCAAACTAGATGTCTTGCGCGAAGCCGACGAAATCGTCATCAATGAAATCAAGAACGCCGATCTTTACCGCTCGACTTCACAGGCTTTCGTCGTATTAATGGAATCGCAGAGCGTTGGGGTCATGGGCGATGCGAGGACCTACGAAAATGCAGTGGCCGTCCGATGCGTCAATACCGACGATTTTATGACCGCCGACTGGAGTCGCTTGCCCTACGATCTGCTCGCTAGAATATCGACTCGAATCATCAACGAGGTACGGGGAGTTAATCGCGTATGCTACGACATCAGCTCCAAACCTCCTGCCACCATCGAATGGGAATAAAGCGTTCGTAGCCCCATGCTTTGCTACCCCTCTAATCCAAGTCCTTCTCGCTCACAAAAATCGGAAATCGTGCGATGAATCGCCAGTATATTTATCAAATTGAAAACCTCACCAAGCGCCACGGACAGAAAGAAGTCCTCAAGGATATTTGGCTCTCGTTTTATCCAGGAGCGAAAATCGGCGTACTCGGTTCCAACGGTGCTGGAAAAAGTACTTTGCTCCGAATCATGGCGGGGACCGATAAGACATTCGATGGGGTCGCCCGATTGACCAATGGATTTACCGCAGGGTACCTACCCCAAGAACCCCAGCTCAATCCGGAAAAAAACGTTCAGGAGAACGTGGAGGAAGCGGTTGCGCCCAAACGCAAGATCATTGATCGATTCAACGAGATTTCATCGCTGCTAGGCGAGGTTACCGACGACAAAGAGATGCAGAAGCTGTGCGATGAAATGGCAAAGCTTCAAGATATCATCGATGCCCAAAACCTGTGGGAGCTCGACCGCCAAGTCGAGATGTCGATGGGGGTGATGAACTTGCCACCCGGAGATGCTGCAGTCACCAATCTATCCGGGGGGGAACGGCGGCGAGTTGCTCTTTGCAAGCTGCTGCTCGAACAGCCTGATCTTCTACTGCTCGACGAACCTACCAACCACCTGGATGCAGAAGCGATCAATTGGCTGGAACAGCATCTAGCACAATATGCAGGAACCGTTGTCGCCGTCACCCACGACCGCTATTTTCTAGACAATGTTGCCCAATGGATTTTGGAGCTCGACCGAGGCTCGGGCTACCCCTTCGAAGGAAACTACACGAACTGGCTTGAGCAAAAACAAAAGCGACTAAAAATCGAGCAAAAGGCCGCGGCAGCTCGGCAAAAGACACTCGATAAAGAATTGGAGTGGATTCGCATGTCGCCGAGAGCTCGGCAGGCGAAGAACAAAGCTCGAATCAGCGCCTATGAACAATTAGCCGCCCAGCAATTCGAGGACAGGCCAGACGAACTCGAGATTCAGATTCCTCCCGGAAAGCACCTCGGGGAAGTGGTCGTCGATGCGAAGAATATCCAGAAGTCCTTTGGGGACAAAATGCTCATCGACGATCTGACGTTCCGATTGCCAGCGGGTGGCATCGTAGGCGTCATCGGCCCGAATGGAGCAGGTAAAACAACCTTGTTCCGAATGATGATCGGTAGTGACAAACCCGATACAGGCACCATCCGTGTCGGCGAAACCGTCGAACTAGGTTATGTCGATCAATCGCGTGATTCGCTAACTCCCACCAACACCGTCTACCAAGAAATATCAGGCGGACACGACTGGCTCGAGATGGGTGGCAAACGTTTGAACTCCCGTGCCTATGTATCCAAGTTCAATTTCAAGGGAACCGACCAAGAAAAGAAGGTCGGCGATCTATCCGGAGGCGAACGGAACCGGGTCCATCTGGCCAAACTGCTTCGTCGAGGTTGCAATGTTCTCCTGCTCGACGAACCCACCAACGACCTCGATGTCGATACCCTGCGGGCACTTGAAGAAGCCATCCTCAATTTTGTCGGCTGCGTGGTGGTAATTACTCACGACCGCTGGTTCCTTGACCGCATCGCTACCCATATCCTCGCCTTTGAAGGGAACGGATATGTCCATTGGTGCGAAGGAAACTTCGATACCTATGAACAGCAACGGCGCGAACGATTAGGAATATCCGGGGATGAACCACAACGGTTTCGCTATAAGAAATTGACCAACTAAGGAGGCATACACCTCCGAGGTTTTCCCAACTGTAAACCGTCCCAAATCGAGATCATCGCCCGATTCATTC
>VGZN01000497.1 GCA_016872635.1 Planctomycetota bacterium
GGACCTCGACTCCGGATGAACTTCGTGAAAGGCGTGCGAAAGCCAAGCGTACGCGCCGAGGGAGTTCTATCTTGCGGGATGCGTGGTTAGCTCCATTGACGCTCGATGAACCGGGCAAGCCTGGACCGCAGGTTAGCGCCTCGCCGGTGCGGGCGAGCGACAAGGGGTTCTTGTCGATGTCGCTGAAGGATTACTTGGCGCTGCTGAAGTGGACAGGGAGCCATCGAGCGAGTCTAGGGAAGCCGGAGGCGACCCCGGAGGTGGAGCCGATCTTGAAGCGATTGGGGGTCGAGGGATCGATGTGGATCGAGTTGGTATGGAAGTTTAAGAAGTACTACCAAGGGAGTGCAGCGGGTTTGCCAGAGACGTTAGCGCAGCATGCGAAGGAGCATCAGCATCGTTGGCGACGTGGCCAACGTGCCGTGCGTGGAATCTTTCGTGTCGATAGAGCATCGTGATGGATACGTTGGAACGCAGGGCTCGTCTTAATAACTCGTCGATCTGCGTTGCATTAATTTGGTGCGCGTCGATCTTGCTTTACTCGGCGAGTTTGTTGTTGCCTTGCTTCGGACCGGATAACTCACCAGGATTGGGTTTGCTACTGTTCGGTTTATTGGGAATCTTTTGCGGTGAGTTTTCTTGGCTGGCAAATCCAAGTTATGCAATTGCAACTGTGAGCCTGATCGTGGCGCGTACACGGTCCAATTCGGTCGACGTTCAGAGATGGGGTAGTAGGTTCGCGATTCTCTTTTCTGCTGCAGGAGTGCTATTTGCAGGTATCTTTCTGGCGCAAGACACAACTTGTTATGGAGATCATCCGGTTGGTCAGAAAACAAAAATTACTTCCCTGATGGTTGGCTACTGGACTTGGCTAACTTCAAATGTACTCCTGCTGTTGGTAACGACGATCCTCCATGTTTTCGTGACTGAGGAACCTGAATCAACCGCCAATCCGGCTGAATGACACGAACAACACATTGCACCGAATCCGCCGACGGTGTTTGTGCTCGTCATCGAATCGAGGCAAACATGACAGAACACTTCTTCTACCTCGATCGAGCTTTTTTGAATTTTGTTGCACCAACTCCTCGCACTCGGGAAAATGCCGGGCATTAGGCTGAGACTACGGCTGGTAACCGCGCCACATCCAAGCTAGTGTATCTGCGAGCGTGTGTTCGAAAACACGTTTGTCGCAGTGGCCGGAGTTCTTGCTGAACACGTAGCGATAGTCATAGTTTTTTTCCTTGAGCACTGCTGCTGTTCTTTCGTTGGCCATGACCCAGTTGTGGTACGAATCCTCAGGATCGTTTGCGCGCAGATCTTTATCCGCCACATGAGTAAAGATTCTCAGCGGCTTCTTGTCGCTTTTCCCGATCAAATTCATGCTCGAGTGGTACTCCCAAGCCCCTAGTGGATATTCGGCTTCCTCAGCAGCATCGTCATCTTGTTGATCGACGAACGTACCGGAGTAGGTGATCAGTCGTCGGAATAGATCGGGGCGGAACCATCCCATAGTCAATGCTGCGGCGCCGCCGGAACTGCATCCCATGACGGCTCGCCCCCAAGGGTTGTCTGTAAACGCAATGTTGGGGTAGGCCTCTCGGACATCCGGGTTGCTCAAGACCGCCGGGAGGACTTCATCGTTGACAAACCTCGCCAATCGATCCGACATGGTGTCATATTCAAGCCCTCGCTGGCTCCCCTTGCTGTCGTTACCTCCATTTTCGATGCTGATGGCAATGAAGGCGGGTAGCTTCTTGTTTGGGTCTTTGGAGATGGTCAGATTATCGAGCGCGTTGCGAACGAGATTCATGTGGCTGGGACCATCATGCATGACCAGGATCGGTGCCTTGGTCCCGTCTTTGTACGCTGCGGGAACGTAAACGAAAATCTTTCGTTCCTTGCGAACGACTTTCTTAGGGTCCAATGTCGAATCATCGCCGCGAAAAATTTTACTATCGGCGAGTTTCATCTTGAACTCAAAGTACTTGCCCTTTGGATTGCCGTTGTCTTTGAGATCGGGGTCCAATTGGTATTCTGGGCCTACCACATAGTTGCCGTTCCCTTCAGTCCCAGGGGTTTCCGCGGGAGGTTCTTCTGGGTGAAATGCCGCACGACACTGCATGCACAAGTTGGGTAAGAGTAAGGATAATGCAAGCGCCGAAGCAGGGATTGCGATAGGTAATAGTTGAGTAATTCTCATCGATGTTCCAAAAAAGGAGGAGGAAAGGGACAGGGTGGTAACGGCCAATTGCATCGAACGCTTGCCCACGCGGCCGTGCGGTTCGCATATGATAACTGGCCTGATCGAAGGTTGCATCGGTGTAGCGAAAAGCAATGGCGAGGAGATTTCAATGGATCGACGGACCTTTTTAACAACTGGAGCGTTGGCGTGCACCGGAGCTATCGCAGGCTACGGGTTCGACCGAGCGGTACAAGAGCCGTTGGAGATCATCGATTGCCACACCCATTTCTATGACTCGAAACGACCTCAAGGGGTACCATGGCCGGACAAGGGAAGTCCGCTTTATCGTACGGTACTACCAAAAGACCTGCGACAGTTGAAACAGTACAGACCTGTCACCGGGACAGTGATTGTCGAAGCGAGCGAATGGGTGGAGGATAACCAATGGCTTCTGGATTTGGCGAAAAACGAACCATTTATTGTTGGGATTGTCGGCCGTTTGGAACCTGATTCGAGCGAGTTTGAATCGCAGATCCGTCGATTCAGCAAGTCGGATCTCTTCCGTGGTATCCGAGTTTTGTCGCCGAAAGTCTCAACACTGGTCGATCGCGATGACATTAAACCGTTCCAACTCTTGGACCAGTACGGACTGACGTTAGATATCAACGGCGGGCCGGATACGCCGTTGGTTATCAACAAGTTATCTAAAAAAGTACCCGGCCTGAAGATTGTCCTTAATCACATCGCAAATGTTGCAGTGACTCGTGATCCACCTCCGAGCGAATGGAAGTCTGCGATCGATTCACTTCGTTCGCTAAGCAATGTTTTTTGCAAGATATCTGCGTTGGTGGAAGGAGCTGCGAGAGATGGGAACAAGGCTCCTAAGGAACTTGATTTCTATCGACCCACCATTGATGTTGTATGGAATGCTTTCGGTGAAGACCGGGTGATCTACGGCAGCAATTGGCCGGTATGCGAGCTTGCCGCCGACTATGCAACTGTGCAGAGCATCACCATGGATTATGCCTTAGAGCATGGGGAGTCGGCTCTTAAAAAGTTTTGTTCGATGAATGCATCGCGTGCATATCGATGGATCGATCGTCCCGGGCGATAGTCGCAGGTCATCCGCGTGAATCGAGATCGCTTCAAATGAATCGATTAGAGTCGTACAGAGTCGATCAGTGAGGGACGATTCGTTGCAATCTCAGTGGGTAGACTAGATCGTGAAGGGTCTGCATTTGCAGCCGAATCCACTCGTTACGATTGCGCAGCATGACTTCATCTATCGAGACAAAGTCTCCCATTTCGGGTTCGCGTGGGTTCCGTTCTTCCCAATCCTCGAGTCGGTTACGGCATTCCTGGCAGCACAACTCGTCTAAAGCGGATCGGACTTCTGCAGTTGCGATTTGGTCGTCGCTTTCATCGAGCAGCCTGAGTAATTCCTTACGACTCCATGGCTGATCGATAATTGCTAACGCGGCTGCGGCAGTGCAGCGATTTATCGGGATCGACGAGCGAAGTGCTTTTCGGAAGATCCGTACTGCTATATCTGGGAAATGTTCGAGCGCAAAAACCGCTCCATCGCCTAGATTGCTTTTCGATAACTCAAGGAGTTGAGGGCGAAGATCCGGCAACTGGGAATGCTTTGCCAAGTAATTGGCAGCTCGCATCCAGAGGTGTGGGGATGGAATGTCAGCATTGGGGTCGAGGCGGCTGAGCAATCCGCGGATGGGTTCGCGCCAATCAGGATTATTGTTTCGGTCGATGATGTTCAATGCCGTAGTGATGGTACCACACGGTGGACCTTGAATTGCACTTTCTAAAAAGTCCCTAAGGAATGGACTTTGGAGTTCTTCGAGGGC
>VGZN01000498.1 GCA_016872635.1 Planctomycetota bacterium
CACCTTTCGAATATTTTCAGTCGCAGGCCAATAGTATCGTTCCAAATAAATTGGCCAACCTGAAGCGAACCGGACCGTTCCCCCATTTTCGGGACTCCATGACAGGGGAGGCACCTTGCGGCCTTGATACATTGCCGATTTCGTTGGCAATGTCCCAATACCACGTCCAGCGATAAAACTTGCTAGGCTTGAGTCGCGCGACAGAATCTCCCGCCAATGGGACACACGTCCAGCCCAATCTTGTCTCACCGTTTCGAAACGTTCTCGAAATGCGTCCGCTTTCCAGATCGCAAAACCAGTCGCGACCACCAATAGGAGTCCACCGATGAACGCGAACCCTCGGATCCGGGTTTTGGCGAGCCCAACTCCCCTTTCGCCAGTCAAAAACTGAGCCAAGGAAATCAGTACCAATTCAATCCCCACCGCTGCAACAGTTGCTCTCGACATCGTCATGAAGGCCACCAACAGCATTGCAATAGTGAGCAGGAGCCCCGCTCCCCATCGGTAGAAGATACTTCGCGACAGAGATACCCAGGCAAAAGGTAATGCGATTGCGGCAAAGCCATCAATGTGCTGATCACCGATATGCATCGTAAAGAATGGGCCAGTAGCCCGGTACTCGCGCTCAAAGTCGAACCACGATTCGAAAAGCGTTCGTTCGATGATGACGACACCCGCGACGTACACCATAGCGCAATGGAGGCCAGCGATGAACGCTCTGGACCAATTGTGGGTAGGATTACTACTGACGACGGTCCACATGAACACAGCAAACAAGATCCCCCAGGCATAGCCTTTTGCAATCCTTACGGTATTCCACTGAGTGAAGTAGACCGAAAGCTGATCGCCCCAAGGGGCCGAAGGTAAACTAGCGATTCCTATCGCGCCAGAAATGAGCATGGATACAGAGAGGAGGCTGGTCGCAAGAAACAACAATCGATTGCTCGCGATCCACTGACAGACCTGAGTCTGATGGACGTCTATTCTCGATAGCATCCCTGCAAAGGATCCAAGTAGGAGCGAATCGTACTCCTGGAGCACCAACTGCCCAGTGAATGGATATGCATCGCCACTGACCAATAGCAATGGGAATAAAAACGGAAATGCAGTTGGAAGGCGACGTGTGACAGCAAAGGCAATCACCGTCCCGATGCATTGGAGCATTGGCCAAACCGGGTGAATAGCCGCTAGCGCTACCGCAGCTATAAGAAGCAGGCAGCCGATACAACCACGAATCATACGGATAACACGAATATCAGTCGAAAAGCCATACGACTAGAACCACCACAAAAAGTAAACGATACATCCTGACTGAAAGACTACCAACCAAACCGGTCACTCTGCCTTAACAATCCCATCCCCGTCTTCATTCGTGTAATTCGTGCCATTCGTGGTCTTCTCCCGCGACTCATCGAATGATTCTTTCATAAGCAAGCTTGGGATACGCTCCGAAGTTAACAAGAAGCCCCAGACGAAAGCCAGTTGCCGTCAAATAGTTATGCACTTGTGCACGATGTTGGTCGTTCAACGCCGACGCCGCCTTGATTTCCAGGATGATCCGATCGTAGAGAACAAAGTCAGGGATATAACTAGTCTTCAATTGCTTCCCTCGGTAACAGAGACTCAACGGCTGTTGCGCAATGTAAGGAATCTCTTTCTCTCCGAATTCGATCGCCAAGCATTCTTGGTACACCTGCTTGAGGAATCCTGAGCCCATTTAATTGTAAACCTCAAAGCATGCTCCGAGGATTTTGTAGGACTCGTCGCGGTAGAGAATGTGATCAGGCATCAAAGCGATTGCAACCACGGATTATACGAATAGCACGAATGCGAAAGCCAGTGAATGGCGAACAGACAAACCAACGTCCGCAACCAGACTTCATAGATTGTTTAACTCAAGGTTTTTATTCGTGTTATTCGTGCTATTCGTGGTCCTCTTTCCACTTTCCCCGAAGACCAACGCGATGGCGACGTACCCAAATACATACCCAACGCCATAGATCCCAACATCGGAAGCGTCGGCGATCATCGGCGGCAGATAGACTTGCATGACTTCAATCACCATTCCGAGCATGATTGCCCAAACCAATCCGAACCAGAATCGGGCAGAAGAACATCTCCCAGATTTGGTCCATCCAGCAAGCCCCCAAAAAACGCCCAGTATTGCGAACATCCCAATTTTCCCAGCCAAATTCGAGAATGCGGAGTACTCGCTCGTGTAGTAGTATCGCAACAGCGGTGGCACAAAAAAGGATTTCCAACGTTCTTGAGGCGCTTCGCCTGAGGTAAGCACCGTGTCATACCGTAAATTGAAAGCTAGGATTAGTAGTGTCGACCAGCTCAACCAAGCGACAACCCAAACCCACGATCGATCCATCCATCGCCACCACAGCCTCTGTGATCTCGCAATACACCAACCGGCCCATCCACCAACGATTCCGGCGATGGCTTCCGCCGTCGAAGCGTATTTCGTATAGATCGGTATTTGGATCAGTTCCAAGGCGATAGCTATGACCGCAAGGAACGACAAGGAAAAAAATATCTTTTGTCCTTTTCCCGCAAGCCCCCAAAAAATTCCAAATGGAAAAACCTTTACGGCGGCGACGACCAACGCCTTGAGGGTTTCCAACCGGAGCATTGACGATCCATCAACGTCAAATCGCAACCGACCAAGGTTGTACTTCTCAAGAAATTCCGCTCTAGAGACTACGAAGTCAAAGGGATACACCGTGTACAGAAGACTCGCGATGCACAAGGCCCCCGCCACCCATCGAAATCGATCTTGCGGGGATGCCAAATCGACAAACTTCTCGAGCGACCACACCATGGACCTGCCGAAGACAAACCATGTAGCCACACCGATCACCGCTCCGCACCATCCAGCAAAGATATCATTTTGCGACACCGTCCGCGGTGGGAACCAAACTTGAACCAGTTCGATTCCTAAAACGATAGCGGCTAGAAAAAGGAGAATCAGGGGCGACGCGAAAATAAGAAACCATCGGCTTCGACGTCCGCAATCAACGGCCCCTGCTAAAAAGAAGGCCGACGGGATGACTACGAGAGCATTCGCGATCCAGTCGGAACGACTGTACAAGGAGATATCGTTCCAGGGGATCTTTTTCCAGCGAAGGTAGGTCTCTTTGGGCGACAGGGGAACGTAGTTTAGCGGCACCAAAGATGCGTAGACGAGCATCAGCGTCGCACAAATCCCTAGAACCAAAAAGATACTCGGCAGCCTACTCGTGATACGTGTTTCCAATTTGGAGCTTTGCCGTTCGTTTTTTGGCACAGACTGTTCGCTCATCAGGAACAAACTATTTAGAACGCCGATCCGCTAAGCCGAGATCGAAGTAACGCTGTCCATGCATCTTTCACAGAAGCAGGAGAATTCTCCAGTAGTATCTGCTCACTTTGGTCGGTGATTCGATGCTCTTGTGAAGGCTTCTTGATGAATCGCAAAAGGGACTCTCGAAACGCACCGGGCGAGTTCACATCGACCATTTCGCCATGCCCATAGTGCGGAACAGCCCATGAAAACCATCCTTTGTCCGATGCCAGCGTTGGCTTGCCAAGTGTTGCCGCGCGAAGGTAAATGCTTGAAACTGCCTGGTGGTCACGGTAGGGTAGACACAGCAAGTCAATTTCGCGAAATACGTTTTGAAATTCTTCTTCGGAAAGGAATCGATCTACAGAAACAATCCTTCGTCTCGCTACGAGGGCTGAATACTTCGTGGTCAGTAATTTACGAGTTTCCCTGCCATGCTCGCCAGCTAGAAGTAGCACTGAGTTGTGAAGTTCGCTCGTCTCCGAAAATGCGCGGAGCAGCAACTCGACTCCCTTTCTTTTCCCCTTAGCACCGAGAAATCCGATAGTCTTTACACCGCCCCTAAATCCTAAGGAATCGAAATGATCCGACTCCTTTTCCGGTACCTGTGCCTGATTGAATCCCCACGGTTCGAGGTATTCAGGCATCCAACTGAACTTGGCGGACACACGACACACCCTTGAAGCCAACCATCGAAATGCGTGTGGATCCAAAATAT
>VGZN01000499.1 GCA_016872635.1 Planctomycetota bacterium
TCCGATACGAATCACATGGATATCTCCATTTCGGGCGACGTAGAAGATTTTTCCGTCAGCAACGACAGGTGATGAGTAGTCTTGGCCACCCATACCACCGCGGCCGCCACCACCGCCGCCTTGTCGCCCTCCGCGTCCGCCTCGAGGGGCGTTTGCATCGGGTTGGGAGCCGGATGAAGATGCCTGAGGCAATCGCGCTTCAAAGATTTGTTCGCCGGTTGCTGTGTCAACGCATCGAGCGATACGTCCCGAAAAGTAGTAGAGTTTTCCATCGACGAGAACTGGGGTTCCGATTCGATTGCGAAGGGGTTTCTCCCACAAGAGATTGGTTTTGGTGACATCGCCACTGCCGCCCGCTTTCAGAGCAAACCCGCCTCCGTTGCGACCTTCGAGCGAGTAAACGATCCCCTTGTCAGCGATGAGGCTGGAGCAGTAAGAGTCGGAATCCGCGACCGAGAAGAACCATTTGAATTTTCCATTTTCAGGGTTGAAGGCCCACACTTCATAGGGGACACCGATCACCAGTTCTTTCGCACCATCCGGATTGTCGACTATTACTGGCGTACCCCAGGTACCTGCGAACCCATCAGCGGTTTTCTTCCATACTTCTTTTCCGGTTTTCTTATCAAAGGCGAATAGGGTTTGGCTTTCAGCTGCAGCGAGAACAATCAGCATATCGCCAGCGAGGATCGGACTACAGGATGACCCCCATTTTCTCGGGTCTAGCCCTTCTCCCACGGAGGCTTGCCATAATTCATTTCCTTCCAAGTCGAAGGTGTGAACACCGGATTTACCGAAGAACACGTAGACTCGTTCTCCATCGGAGGTAGGGGTATGGCTGGCATAGCCATGCTCTGCGAACATTCCAAAATATTCGTCCTCGGGAAGGGCGGCAGGTACTGTTCGGTCCCAAAGGATTTTTCCAGACGCTTTATCGAGGCAAACGAGGTGGCGTTTTAGATTGGCGATGTCACCACCTTCTTCGTTGGTGCCATACCCACTCCAGCAGGTTACGAAGACTTTATCACCGACAACGATCGGGCAGGAATGGCCAGGCCCCGGTAACGCGGCTTTCCATTTCAAGTTCTTTGTTTCCCCAAATTCCGAAGGGACAGGTTTCGATTCGGCTGCGATCCCTAAGCCATTAAGCCCCCGAAATCGCGACCAGTCCTCCGCGTTTAGCTTTGTGCCCAAGCCAATTCCGAGAACCCCCAAGCCCAGAAGGCCTGTACACCATATCCCTTTCTTCGAGGAGGCTGGCATGGGTTTGCTACGTGAGAAACGCTGGTGCATCGCGGATAAATTCATACAGCATTGACTCCACTAGTGACTGGGTTGTTCGAAGATTCCAATTGGTAAAACGGAACGTGCATCCAGGATCAGTGAACCCGCAGTTTACACAGCGGTTCCGTGATGAATGGCTATGGTCACTCAATTTCTTCAAGCACAAATTCTTCTAGCACAAACCGATCTCCAAGGAGGGCTTTTTCGGATGGGTTCGTTGGCTAGCGCGTAGCGGAAGTGATCATTGCCAGCTGATTGTTGCCTACCCTATTTTGCAAGCGACTAGACCACGTTGAGGCGATGGAATTGGATATCAAGTGTTCTTAGGTACGTATGCAATCCAGCGTCTTGGATCGGCATGAGGTAGGCGGGTTCCCCCGATTCATTGTGGTGCGAGTGCCAGTATCCAGGTGGGGTGATGAAGGCGCCGCCGGACTCCCAGGGGACTTTGATGGGGTTGATAAGATTGCCTTCGGAGTCGGCTTTTTCGCTGACCAGCGTGTAGCATCCCGGTTTGCAGTCGAGGATCAAGTCCACCGCAACGGACTTGTGGGCGTGTGGTAATTGGTTCGCGCCGACAGGTAAGATGCCGAGCATGGCCCATAGAACATGAGTGATAGTAAGTGTTTGCGGGAACTCTTGATTGGTGAGGAGCACACTGATTCGGCTTCGTTTTGCTGCCATGGAATCGGAGGCTGCCTCTGCGAGCGCCGCGCGTGATTCCTCGCGAACGTAGAGCGTAGGTGAGAATCGCGGAGTTGCTGGCGTGACGCCGAGGTACTGCAGCAAGGGTGCGTCGTTTACCCAATAGAAAACGGAGTCGGAATCCGCGGCGTGGAGAGCATCTGGACCACCTGGTAAGGTGAATAAGTCTCCTTGTCGGTAGGGAATCTCATGTTCGCCAAAGCGGGTCGAACCGCTACCGGATAAAACGTAGAAGAGTTGTGATGTTGCGTTCGCACTAGTCGAAAGTGAATCACCAGCATTGATCCGGACGAAGCTGGCTAAGAGACTCGGGCTGGATGCCGGGCATTCGCACTGCAATTGTTGGCTGATGTCTAACGGGAGTATTCGGGACGGGCCCGATGCGTGGAGGCTTGCTGGGAAGGTAAGGATCGGTACCGGAGTAATAGCGCCAGCGGCTTGAGGGTTGGAAGCTTTGGAGTACTCCAAATACCCCCCAGATCGAGTGAGGTCTTTGAGAGTTGATGGTTCATGAGTCGTTGCATTTGTCATGTCTGTCGACCTTTCAATCATTTGAGCTGGGATTCACTGAGGCCACCCGGTGTCCAGTCTACCCAATTTTAAAGATGGAATGCCTACGCTTTGAAGTCCGTGCACCATTTGTGGGATCCTATTGGTGCGTGTTTTGAATCTTGCGGAATAAGGGGAGTTGGACGGCAGCATCGATTGGGAGGGGGAGTCAGAATAAAATGCGCAAGTTCAGGAAATAATTAGTTCCAGGAATGGGCTGAATTGATACATTCATCGGATCGAGTTTCAGTTTCTGGACCTGGGAAAGAGAGTATAAATTATATGTCAAGATTGTTATGGTGCATGTTGGTAATAGGTTTTGCGTCAGCCACGATGGCACAGGACGCAACAAATCGGAATGAGGCAGACCGCGGAGCAATCTCGGCGAGCATTGATGCTTATGTAGCTGCATTCAATCAAGGTGATGCGAGGGCACTCACCGAGTTGTGGACACCTGGAGGTGAGTTGGTTCTCGAGTCGGGAGAGAGGATTCAAGGCTCCGCGTCGATTCAGAAGCATTTTGCAGAGTATTTTGCTGGAACCAAGGGTGCAAAGCTTGAGTTGGTGGAACCAACGATCGAGTTCCAGTCTCCGAGTGTTGCCCTTGAAAAGGGCGTTGCACGGGTTATCAGCCCTGACAGTGGTGTCGAGTTGACGACCTACACGGCGATCCACATCAAGACCGCCAATGGATGGAGGATCGATAGCACCAAGGATCAAGTAATGCCCCTATCGGCACCATCCCATTATGAACAGCTCGAACCATTGTCGTGGTTGGTTGGAAAGTGGACCGATGCCGGACGTAGCGGACGGGTGCAAGTGAATTGCCGCTGGGCGCGGAACAACAATTTCCTCACCCAGACCTTTAAAGTGATGGGCGAGAAAGACGTCGAGTTCGAAGGATCGATGGTTATTGGATGGGATCCGAGTGTCAAGGCGATTCGCTCGTGGATGTTCGACTCGGATGGAGGATTTGGGACAGGGGTATGGAGTCAAGAAGAGACGCGTTGGACGATTCGGACCTTGAACGTGTTGCCCGATGGGCGACGCGGGGCATCGACCAATGTTTATGAAGTTTTGAACGGTGATAGCGTTCAGTTCAAGTCGATTGGTCGCGTTGTGGATGGAGAACTTATGCCGAGCGTCGGGCCGGTCAAACTCGTTCGAGATGCTGAGTAGCAAGTTCACAATTCCCAATTCATCTACTTAAAAAACTAAAAATACTAAGAGAGAATCATGAAGCGTTTTTTTATCGTGTTGACGACGGTCGTTGTCTTGCAAACGGCATTTGTTGAGCCACTTTGGGCTACCCCCGGACGTGGCGGAGGCGGTGGCGGTGGTCGAGGTGGAGCTGGTGGTGGCGGCGGTCGCGTTGGAGGTGGCGGCGGCGGATTCAGCGGTGGCGGTGATCGGGGATTCAGCGGTGGCGGTGATCGGGGATTTAGCGGTGGCGGTGATCGGGGATTTAGCGGTGGCGGTGATCGGGGATTTA
>VGZN01000500.1 GCA_016872635.1 Planctomycetota bacterium
ATTCTCCCATTTTCCAATTAAATCGACGCCTGCAGGTGTCGTCCATTCCACTGGCACACCAGCAGTCGCGACCCCAATCTCGGAAGCTTTCTGCATAGGATTTCAGCGCTGCTTTACTGACAATGTTGATCGCGCCCCCCTCTCCCATGGTGAGGTGGTGCGGTGGATAAAACGACTGTGTTGAGAGATCACCCCAACTTCCGGTCGGTGCTGTTAGTAGTCTTTCTCCGGTTGGTGTTGTTTCAATCCGGATTACAGGGTGTGCGCCAGAGGCCGCATGTGCCAGCAAATGATCCAAGCCGAGGGTTTTTGCCTCGGATTCCGGCATGGTATAGGTGGAACCAAGAGCGTCACAGTTATCCTCGATCAGCCAAAGGTTGTGACGACGACAGAAGGCCAATACAGCACTAATGTCGAAGGGATTGCCCAAGGCGTGCGCCATCATCACCGCCTTCGTCTTTCCTTCGCGGTAGGCCAATTCCAACTGTTCAACCCGAATATTCCCTGTGCAGGGGTCATTGTCCACGAACACGGCTACGGCACCATTCTGAATGATGGGTGCAACGGTTGTCGGAAAGCCTGCGGCCACGGTGATGACCTCGTCACCCGGAAGAATGCGCCGCTCCTTCGGAAGCTTGTGAGTCGTCAGCGCCGAGAGTGCAACAAGGTTTGCCGACGAGCCCGAGTTGACCAAGAGGGTATGTTTAACGCCAAGGAACTGTGCCAATTCCCGCTCGAAGGCCTCACCTTCAGGTCCAAGGGTGAGCCAGAAATCCAGGGTGGATCCAACTGCAGCCTCAACCTCGTCGGCCGTGAACACTCGACCGGCATACGGGATCACTGTTTTACCAGGTTCGAAATGGATCCCCTGCATGGATGCAGGTCGATTGGCTTGGTGAACGAGATTGGAGTAGTCGCGGGTCAATCGGAGGATTTCAGCTTTTAGTTCAGCGGGTGTAGGCATGGTGTTGTTGGAACAAATGGGTCGTTATAGGTGTCGAGGGGGAGCTGTTTGCATTGTGCGGTCCACATTTACGCTGAGGTGGCCCAAGGTAATTTGACCACGTTTGCTGCCTGAGCGTATGCGGCGATTTCGGATTCGGTGTAGGAGCGGATTTTAGGTGGTTCCAACTCTGCGTTGCGATACCAGCGGATGGTCTGGGCCACGGTTTCCTCGAAGGACCAGACGGGAGCCCATCCCAGTGTGTGATAGGCCTTGTCGATCGCCAAATTGAGGCGCGTTGCCTCGTGAACGGCATTCGGGTGGGATCGATCGTCCCACGACCCTGGCCAATGCTTGAGAACCTCTTGAACCAAGCGCGCGACAGTCTGGTTGGAACTCAGGTTCGGACCGAAGTTGAACCCGGAAGCCAATGTTGACACCTTTTCATTGGCGGCCATGGACATGAGACACAGGTCCGGGTTGTCGAGGCAGGCTCCCAGCCAGAGATAACCACTCAGAGGTTCCAGCACGTGCTGCCAAGGCCTTGTTGCGATTTTGTTTCGGACCGGGATGGACTCACCGCGGCGAAGGGAGCGAATACAGTCGGGAACGATCCGATCGAGCGCCCAGTCGCCTCCGCCAATTACATTTCCTGCGCGCGCCGAGGCGAGGCGAACGGTTGATTCCGGTTGGCTGAAATAGGATTTCCTATAGGCGGACACCACCAACTCGGCGGCTCCCTTCGAGGAACTGTAGGGATCATGGCCTCCCATGGAGTCCTCTTCCCGATAGCTGTGAACCCATTCCTTGTTTTCGTAGCATTTATCGGTCGTCACCACCACGACCACGCAGGGCTTCCCGAGCCTTCGGACGGCATCAAGAAGGTGGACCGTTCCCATCACATTCGTCGCATAGGTTTCAACGGGGCGCTCGTAGGAGAGGCGGACCAACGGCTGTGCCGCCAAATGGAAGACAAACTCGGGATTGATCCGTTGGACGCACTTCCAAACGGTTTCTGGATCTCGAACGTCACCGCGGTGATCTTCAAGCCGACCCGTCAACTCCAACTGACCAAACAAGGCAGGCTGGGTGTTTGGATCCAAGGCGAGTCCGGTCACCTCGGCACCCAAAGCCAACAACCATTCGCACAGCCATGATCCTTTGAATCCGGTGTGCCCCGTGACGAGGACCCTTCGACCCCGATATTGATCTGCAAACGCTTTCATGGTGTTCACCAGACTTTCCACGGCGCCTTGTTCTCAGACCAAAGCCTGTTGAGATGCATGGCTTCCTGATAGGTGTCCATCGGTTGCCAAAAGCCCTCATGGCGGTAGGAATGAAGCTGACGGTCCCTGACCAGATCTGCCATGGGTTTGGCCTCGAGCATCATATTGGGATCGGAGGGAAGATAATTGAACATCGCATAGTCGCAGGCCATGAAGCCACCATTGACATAGGCGTCTTCAAATTGCGGTTTTTCGGTGAATGCATGAATCCCCCCGGTCTCGTCTATTCGCAAAGCACCGAATCGACCCGCTGGATGAACTGCGGAGATTGTGCAGACCTTTCCCGCGGTTCTGTGGGCTTGGATCACCGCATTGATATCGATGGAGGCGACCCCGTCGCCATAGGTCAATAAAAAGGACTCGCCGCGGGGAATGTATTTCTGTATTTGTTTAACGCGAAAGGCGGTCATGGAGTCCTCGCCAGTCTCAGCCAAGGTCACACTCCAATCCTCCTCGTCATGGGAGTTGTGGAATTCCACTTTTCCGCTGCGTCCCAATGTCAATGTAGTATCGCACGTGTTCCAAAGGTAGTTTCGAAAATAGTCTTTGATCATCTCTCCCTTGTATCCAAGACAGAGGATAAATTCTTTATGCCCATAGTGGGCGTATGTTTTCATGATATGCCAAAGAATCGGGCGGCCGCCGACCGGCACCATGGGCTTGGGGCGGTATTCGGTTTCTTCACGAAGCCGGGTTCCTTTTCCTCCACAGAGAATTACAACTTTCATCGTTTTATACTTCTATGTTCCTGAAATTGAATTCTGCAGAAATTCGGTTAATATTTTGACTGATTCGTTGATGTCTGAACCCACGTGAGTGGAAACTCGAATGAATTGTTTCCGCCCAGTTGGCTTTCGCCGGGTGAGGACTGAATTTAATAGGAAACCCATTGTTCTCCTTAAATCAATCGCTCGTTGAATTTCAGGTACACCAGCATCTTTTGGAAGGTCAGTGAGTGTGTAATTGTCAACGTCGCACAGCCTCCCATCTAACAGAGCACTCCAGGCAGCTAATTCCACCGCCCCATCCAATTGACTTTTAAAAAGTCTAACTGTCTGGGGTATGCTTTGTCCTTCCAGGATTATTGATATTTTCGGTAACGGGTTGATTTCGATAAAGTTCCAACCCGTTCCAAGCCAACAATAATCTGGTCTGTGCCCAAGGACCTCTAATCCGATCCCATTCTCGCCGGACCAATTTGCCAAAAAAACTGACACGCGATCACCTTCGGCACTTAGGTACTGGCCGTTTAATAGGTCAGTTGTCGCCAAGGTCGCAATCACCTCGTCGCCAAGAGGAATTTCTTGAAAAGACCAGCCCTCTGGTGGGGTTTTGACCTTGAATTGCAGGAACCTTTCGGGCTTCGGCGGGGACAGGTTGAACCAAGACCAAACGGCGCAAACTCCCGCAATAAACAAGAAGTTTAATCCGATGCCACGCTTGAAGGACGGCATGGGAGCTGATGGGAGACGTTGGGGGATGAACACCGTGGGTGAGGTTTCACCCAGTGATGCAGAGCACTGCATCACCCACCCCGGGATGCGGGAAGTGCCGTGCGGTAGAAGGTACGGTACCAGTCGACGAACCGACGGATGCCTTCGTCGATTGGAGTCGCGGGTTTGAAGTTCACGGCGGCTGTGAGGTCCTCCACATCCGCATACGTTGCGGGCACATCCCCGGCCTGCATGGGGAGGAATCGTTTTTCGGCCTTTCGACCCAGTGCCGTCTCGAGACACTCGATCACCCGCATCAACTCCACCGGTTGGTTGTTCCCAATGTTGTAGATCCGGTACGGGGCCG
>VGZN01000501.1 GCA_016872635.1 Planctomycetota bacterium
TGGACCAGTCCGATTGAAAGAGAACAAGATCCAGCAGTTGCGAAAAATTGCGTTGGATCTAAAGAAACGGACCCAATGCATCGAGTCGATACTGGCTCCGAATCGAATTCCTTCCCTCTTGGGTGTTTTAGGCAAAACCTTCCAATCTAAAGAAGGGCCGATCGCATTGCAGGATTTGCAGATCTATGTGCAGGCAGTCGCGAAACAACCCGAGCCAACTCAACGGATCGCGGGCGGAGTCAGTAAAGCGTTGGGGACGCACTCGACTCAAGTCGTATTGAGGGGATTTACGGGTTTGCAGCCTACGGTCGCTGAGGTCATTCAACGCCTTGATGGATATGGTGTCTTTCAAAACGTTCTTCTCCGATCCACACGAGATTCGATCGTCCTGGACCAATTGGTAGATGAGTTCGAGTTGGAGTGTAGCTATGCTGAGTGATACCCGCCTTTCGTGCTCAACTTTAAAGAAGCTCCGGTGGTCCGTCCATCTCTGCGGAACTCTGCTGATGGTAGGGTCGTTGCTCGCTGGTTGGAAAATACAGGCGTTGATGCAGGACTGGTATTCCAGCGTCGAGGCGGAAATCCAAGGGCACGCTCAGGCTCTGCGAGACGGGGACAAAATCGAATCGCAACTCCAAGAGTCAGTGCGGTCTAGAGATGCAGTGGCATCCTCATTTCGAGCTCTGCGGGATCGAGTGCCTGCTCGGCTGATCGACTCGGATATTCTGGGTGAAATGGAGAAGGTGATTGAGGCATCCGACTGCAAGCTGAATGACTTTCGACCTGCTGGAAACGAAGTGATCAACACCCCGGATTTGAAATGCAAAGTCCGTTCCTTCCAGCTGAGCATGAACGGTACCTATGCAAACCTATTCGAGTTTGTATCCGAGTTGGATGCGTTTCCGTTCCTTCTCGAAGTGAAAAAACTGCACGTTTCCGCCCCAAGTGAAGGCAAACGCGATAGCCGTATCGAGTTGGAGGTTGGAATTCTCCATGCGATAGAGTGGACCGAGAATAGTGCCAATGCCGAGGATCGAGCGTGCAGTTCCGCGTTGTTAGACTATCCACCGAATGCAGCATGTTATGTCCTTGCTCGGCGTTGCAGGCCCATGAGCACTAGATGAAGGGAACTACCCAATGATGATCATGAAGTCACCCAAGGTTAAGTACGCGCCCATCCCAGTCCTTGCCGCGATTCTTGGATACATTTTGACCCGTGAGGACGGAGATTACCTAGAACCTACTTCACTGAATGCCAATCAAAAAATCAATGTCTCTACAAAGATTGCTCCTGTGGAATGGCCTGTCTTTTCTCTCGAAGAGATCGCAATGCTTGAGCCATTTCAAACGTTAAAACAACTCGAGGGATTGCAGGAGAGGGGTGGGGCCGTCGGTATTGATCCGCTTGCGATCGATGCAAGAACGAGTGACGTGACGAGAGAGCCTGTTGAGGTTCGTGCGATTTTTCAAACACCCAATGGTGCTGCAGCACTCTTAGGTGACCGCATAGTTCGCGTTGGTGATGTCCTCGAAGATGGTCGGAGAGTCATCGCGGTTCATCCCCATGGAGTCGAAGTCTCTGACGAGTGAATAGGCGACTGTCGCACTCGACGAGCGAGGAGTCGATTTGTGCCCGATTTGCTAGCATCATCGGCTGGTTGTTGGATACGTTCTTGTTTCTGAGGATATTCGCGTGCGCAGCGTGGACCTGGACGCTCGACCCTTAGAGGTAGCTGTCGTTGATACGGACACCATATCTAGCTAGAATGCGCCCGCGTTAGGCTTCCGGTAGAGCCGATTTTCACTGCGTGGAGTGACGGTGATTGCCGTCGGAAGCATTTGATCGACCCAAACGGATTTGAGTTCGGACATGACCCGAAATACCTTGAGCGAGGCCAGGACAAAGATTGTCGCAACGGTTGGACCAGCGTGCGAAGAGGAGGCCATCCTCGCAGAGTTGATCAACTATGGCGTCGATATCTTTCGCATCAATGCGGCGCATGGCACCCAGGAGGATTACGCTCGGGTCTTGCAGAAGATCAAGAATGTTCGGGAGAGAAGCGGGTTTCCCGTCGGAGTACTCCTCGATTTGGCCGGTCCTAAGATTCGTCTTGGCAAACTCCTGCAGGATCCGTTGGAAGTCGACGTTGGTCAGGAATTGTTTTTTGTACGCGGCAGTGAGCCTGGAGCATCCAACGAACTGACCAGCAATTATACGAAGTTGATCGATGAGGTCGCGGTCGGGGATCGGGTGATGCTGGCCGATGGGACGATCTCCATGCAAGTCGTCGATAGGACACGGGACCGCATCCGTTGCTCGGTGACGGTTCGAGGTACGATACGTTCGCGACAAGGGATCAATCTTCCAGGTGTCTCGCTGTCGGTTTCGTCGATGCGTCCTGAGGATATCGACAATGCGTTGTGGGCAGCGCGTAATGAGGTTGATTTCATCAGTCTCTCGTTTGTTCGCAGCGCTCAAGACGTCTCGTCGCTGAAAAATCTATTGGCATCTATGGATGCCAACGCCTTGGTGATTGCGAAGATTGAGAAGCGCGAGGCGTTGGATTGCTTGGAAGAGATTGTTGACGCGGCAGATGGCGTTATGGTTGCCCGAGGTGATCTCGGTGTCGAAATCGATGTTGCCGAAACCCCGGTTGCTCAAAAGCGAATTATCCAAGTCTGTCGTGAAAAATTGAAGCCGGTGATCGTAGCGACGCAAATGCTCGAGAGCATGCATCACAATCGCCGCCCAACGAGGGCCGAAGCGAACGATGTTGCGAATGCGATCCTCGATGGTGCGGATGCGTGCATGCTAAGCGGTGAAACCGCCATCGGTGAATTTCCGGTGATCGCCGTCGAGACGATGAACCGGATCATGCTTAGCACGGAGCGTATGCTGAAGGATCAACCGCAGGAGCCGAAGACACGTTTTTCTTCGCGAGTCCACCCGGTTACTTCTGCCGTGACTCATAATGCCGCGAACATCGCCGAGGCCATCAATGCAAAGATGGTGGTGGTCGCGTCTCGGACCGGGGGAACTGCATGGGTTAAGGCGAAGCAGCGGAACTATATCCCGACGCTGGGAGTCAGCGATTCCGACCAAACACTTCGCCGGATGTGCTTGTTTTGGGGAATCATGCCCCACAAAGTCCAAAATATGGACAATCCTGAGATGCTGTTTGACGAAGTGACCCATTGGGGAAGAGACTCCGGCATCCTTTCCGCAGGGGATCGGGTTGTTTACGTGACAGGAACGGGCCTGCTCAACAACACCCACAATTTGCTGGTGGTTCACGAAGTCCCGCAAGCCTGACGCCTCAAATTTTCCGATTCCCGACCGTGGACGCGCCTGAACGGGTGATCGTTCCGGCCGAGAATGGCGTATCATGTAATGCGTAACGAACGCCGAACTCAATAACCATAAAGCTCGGTGACTGTAACGTGTGGCTTCATCGTGTGCTTTCATCGTGTGGTTTCATCGTCTTGTCGTAGCTTGTGGTTTAGTTCCTCAAAGGTTTCTGATCCAGCGAGCCGATGATGCGCTCCATTCATGCGTGGGACTTAGGAATTGTGAATATGCGGATGATCACGAGGATTTTCCTCGTTTGGACGCTGGTCTTGGCGGGATTCCTGCTCTCGGCGAACCGTGGGATCATTGATGTCAACTGCGTCGACTTCGGGGCCGCACACGGCCAGGAAGCGAGCGACGGAACGGCGAATCCGGCGGACATGCTCAAGCAAGCTCGTCTGATTCGAGTGCCGGTCCCGATCACGGTGGAAGTAGAAAGCCGCGTAATCTCCACCCTGGAGAGCATGACAGCACGGCAGCAGGGGAATGAACGCCCTATGGCGATTCTCGAAATCGTGGCGGCGGACGAGTTTCGCAACGTCGAGGGCAATACAACTGCCATAGGACAAGGAACCTCCTTTGAGCGAGCATTGGCCATATCTCGATTTCTAAGTGGGCCGAAAGGTGCTCGGATTCGGACCGTCGCTTACCTGCCCGAATCGATTCGTGGACACGCA
>VGZN01000502.1 GCA_016872635.1 Planctomycetota bacterium
ACCGATTTCCGATGTTTGGACTCACAACCGAATGCTGGAAATCTGCCACTTGTCCAACATCGCAATGCGTTTGAACCGCTCCCTCGCGTGGGATCCGGTCAAGAGAGAAATCGTAGGAGACTCCCAAGCAAACTCGTTCCTCGCGCGCGAAAGCCGCAAGGAATACCAGATCAATATGTAGTCCGACGGTTTTGTCTGAAGTCGATCGAATGGAATCGCTCCATTCGATCCAGGCGGTTGGTCGCAACGGATATTCATCGTTCTTCGAAGGAAACTATCGTGAGTGTTTCAAGGCTTTGTCGTTGGCGTGCTTGCTGTCGGCTGGTGAAACTTCGGATGAACATCCTTCCGTCGATGGCCCGCGCGATTGCCCCGTCGATGGCTCGCGCGATTGCCCCTGTGGGCATGTTGCTTTTGGTGGCCTTCTTCGGTGCATATTCCATCGGCCAGGAGACTAAAGAGTCGAATGCAACCCAAGCATTGCTACCGTTGAGCACAGCGTTGACGGCGGCTGATGCGCGTCGAGTGGAATCGGTTCCCCCCGTCGACGGAGATCCCTACGCTCCTGACAAGCCACTCGCGGGCGAGTTAGAGATTTTTGGTTCGACCAGGATGCAGCAGTTGGCCTCGCTCTGGTCAGAGGAATTTCGGCAAATTCATGCTGATGCGACATTCAAGATCAACTGCCAAGGTTCCGAGGAATCTTTTCCCAAGCTTGTGTCGGGTAAAAATGTGCTGGGGCTGATCAGCCGTGAAGTCACCGATGAGGAACTCGAAAAATGGAGCAAAGAACTCGGGACTCCGTTGTCTGCGATCACGGTCGGTTACGACGTGTTGGCATTGATCGTGCATCCGCAGAATCCTATCCGCGGATTGAGTTGGAACTCGAAACTCGGAACACCACTCACTTTAAGCGACGACAAGCTGGTTGCAAAATGGGGGGATTTGGGAATCGAATCACCACTCGCCGAACGATCGATCTCGCATCAAGTCCTTTCAAAAAAACATGGCTTGCGCACCGTTGCAGAGAGAGTGCAGTTGCCCGCTAAGGGAAACGACGACGCGATTCATAAGTATGAGTCGCAGCAGGATATCATCGATGCCGTGGCTAAGGATGTTGCCGCATTAGGTTTGATCAGCGCGGTGCATTGCCCATTGAATAAAGTGCGACCACTCGCGATTTCCGTCGATGCCGCGAGCTTCATATCGCCGATGGATTCTCTCGCAACGGGGAAGGGGTATCCGCTGAAGCGTGCGCTGACACTCGTTGTCGTAAAGTCAGAGGATGGCTCAGCCAAGCAGACGCTGGTCGACGAGTTTGTTACCTACATCCTCAGTCGCCAAGGCCAGGAAATCCTCAGCAAAGATGGAATACTTCCCCTCGATGGGTCTGAATTGTCGGCTCAAAAAGAAAAACTCGGATGGACCGTCCTGAAATAACGCCTAAGGGAAAAACGAAAGTGAAATCCATCACGAACCTGTCTTTACGCCGATTAATGCGTGTCGGCCTACCTCGTCGCTTGTGGCTCTTGTTGGTTGCCTTAGGGTTATCAACACTATGTTTGTTGCCAGCCATGGCGCAAGATGCCCGAGATCGCGATGCATCGGGGAGTGATCCCTTCAGCGGTCAGGGATTCAACGATTCAGAGGTTGGCTATGCCCGCGGAAACCCTCAAGAGCGGTACCTACCACCCAACCAACGCTCACCAACCAACTTCAAGTTAGGGATCTACTCGCGCAACACCCCGACCGGAGTGGTGGTTACGAGTGTCGTTCCTGGGTCCGTAGCGCAGCAATCGGGGATCGAAGCACAAGACAACATCATCGCGGTGGGTGGCTACCAGGTAGGTATTATTGGTGATCGCACCTTCGATATTGCCGAGGAATTAGCTCGGCGTAACGATGCACAGGGGCGCGTGACTCTTTTGGTGCAGAACCATCGTAATTCACAACTGGTAAATATTCCGGTTCAGTTTTATGGTGCTTACTCCGCCAATCGGACGGTGGTGGGCACCGTGAATACCGGAAGCCGCGAGTTGGCACTTCCTGGTAGCTTGCTGATCGTACGTTTGATTGATACCAGTTTCCCACAATGGCAAAACGTCACGATTGCTGAGACGCAGTTACAGGTCACCGGCCGATGGCCGCTTTCTTACCGATTGGACGTAAATGCTTCTAATATTCGCCCAGACCATCGTTACGCGGTCGATGCCAAGATCACTCAGCGGGGAGTTCCGGTCGTGGAGACACCCTCGCCGGTACCCGTTAGTGTAACCGTGGGTAATGGGACAGCCAATCTGACGCTGGTTCCATCGGTTCCGAGCCGCCCAAGTCCCACCGTGAATCCAAGGCAACCCAATCTCGGCCGTCCGATCGACCAGGTTTCATCGTACTACATGCAATTGCTCGGCCGACCACTCAATGATCGGGAGCAAGCGGTTTGGCAGCGCGAATTGGCCAAAGGCAAAACCACGGATGAAATCCTGGCAACAGTGCTGTGTAGTTCTGAATATTACGAACGTTATCGAGGCAACGTCGATCTGTATATCACGGCGGTTTACCAGTATGTTCTCGGTCGTAACCCCGCTCCACAAGAGGTGCGTGCCATCCGTTCGCAAATGGCACTCACATCGGATTTACGATACCCAGTTATCCTCTCTTTGGTCCGCCAAACGAATCGCTAGGGACTTTTTCCCGAGGCAATATGCAATCATCGAGTGTCTGGAAAAATCGACTGGCTTTGGTCAGCGGCGGGACATCGGGCCTCGGTAAATATCTCGTACTTGAACTGGCTCGTCAAAATTGCCGTCTTGCGATCGTGGGCCGAGATGTCGAACGGCTTGAGTCGACGCGAAGCGAAGCTTTCGCTGCTGGTGCAGCTTCCGTGGATGTGTACTCGCTCGATGTTACCCGAATTGATCGTAAAGGAGAGGCAGTTTTTAAACTACCCGCTGAAGGTAAAACATCGTTATCGAATAACCTGTCTTCTCAAGACGAATGCAGGCGGCTTCATGACTTTCTCTTGCGGGAGCGATGCGATTTGCTCATCAACGCGGTTGGCCGATCGGATCGGGGTAGCTTGCAGAATTTATCCTGCGAGAATGTACGAGAGCTATTTGAAATAAATGTCCTGTCGTCCTTGTCCATGGCACAGATGTGCTGGGATTCGCTTTGTCGCGGTTCAGGAACGATTGTCAATATCGCGTCGCTCGCGGGACTGGTTGCGGGTCCCAATATGGGTGGTTACTCCATCGCCAAGCATGGACTGGTTGCGATGCATCGGCAATGGCGTACTGAGTCGGTGGGGAGTGGGGTTCATTTCTTATTGGTTTGTCCAGGACCTATCGATCGCCCCGATAGTGACGAGCGATACTCGCAGTTGACTGCCCAGCGGGGGCTTGATGCAAATTCGGCCAAGCCCGGTGGTGGGGTTCGACTCAAACGTTTGGACCCTTTGAGCTTGAGTCGACGTATATTGTCGGCGGTGGACTCCAAGGAGTTGGAATTGGTGTTGCCGTCCAAAGCAAGATGGTTGGCGGCGCTCACGCCCCTTTGGCCATCCTGGGCCGATCGGCTCTTGAGAAATAGTATGCGCGGGCGATAGTGCATCTTATTCCACCGAAATCGATTGCGACCGTAGGCGGAAAATCAAAATGGAGTTGTCGCTGGACTTCACCGTCCAACCGATTGCTCGAGTCCCAAAGTTTTGGCCAATCGCTAAAGGTCAGAGATTTTTGGCAAGTGATAAGTGATAATGGTGTGGGAACTCAGCGTGTGATGGGGTGGCCTGTTGGGTGGCCCTGTATCTCATCATCTGGCCCGCCTTGGACATTATGGTTGACTGGTACTAGGAGTTTGGTTGCGGGCCATCCTCAAGTTATCGATGGCACGGAGTAAATCGTCTACTCCGAGTCCATACTTGGACAACACCGTCGCCATTGCCCCACCTACGTGCTCGCATCGATTCCTACGTTGTGATTGTGTGCTGACAGGAATAGTCGATGAGATTGAAG
>VGZN01000503.1 GCA_016872635.1 Planctomycetota bacterium
GAGGAAGTGACAGGGTTTTCGGCACGTTAAAACGAACACAGGTTTAAACTTGCCTGGCATCCAATGCCTTCGTTTCAGGGATACTCATTTAGGACTACCCCTCGAATCGGCCTGAAAAGCCGTCATTTCCAATTGAAAGTATCGTTGAATCGTAGCGCTAGGTCAAGGTTGCGCTTATTGTGCGTGGGGGTTAGCATCAGAATTACTTCTTCGGTTGGCGGTTTTACGACCCGATGGAGGGGGCGGAGGCGCAATCACTGGGATGCGTTGAATCTGTACGCAACGGATGGTCGAATCCCGATCGACAACAATCGCGTGGAGCAGTTGATGCGAGAAGTGGCACTTGGGCGCAAGAACTGGCTGTTCGTGGGTAACGTGGAAGCGGGTGAACGCGCCGCGCGCTTGATGACTCTGGTGAGCAGTGCCAAGCGACACCAACTGGATGTGAGGATGTACCTCAAGGACGTTCTCGATCGCCTGTTAGAGGGTGAGACGGATTACGAGAAATTCTCACCGGATGCGTGGAAGGCAGCCCATCCCGAAGCGGTCCGAACCTACCGCGAGGAGGAGACCCGTTACAAGGTGGACCGAAAGAAGGTATCGCGAGCCAAGCGAATCATCGCTGCCAAGCAAAAACGCGAGCGAGCAGAAACCCAGTCCGGCTAATCCACCACCTGTCCGTGGTGAACGCTTACAAAGAACCCGGCGCTTGCGACGATTGTTTCAGATGCAATCAAACATTTCGTTGGCGATCAGTATGATTTGGATAGCTTCGTTATTATGCCGAACCACGTGCATGCGATTGTCCAGTTTCGACAAGAGGGTGGTTTGTTGACGATCGGGCAGAGTTGGATGAGATACACGGCAAGGGAAATTAACAAGAAGATCGGAAGAAGGGGAGTTCTATGGCAAACCGAGCCCGTTGACCACGTTATCCGTAGCCCTGAACAGTTTGAATACCTGCAACGCTATATCTCAGCTAACCCGTCGAAGGCGCAGCTTGTTGAGGGTGAGTATCGTTACTGGAAAAGAGTGTAGAGCAGCTGTCCCCAGCTGCTTGAAGTGATAGGAGCACTTCAGTCGCTGGGGGCGTGGTTTCTCACCGAGGCGTTCGGGAACAGCTGAGGACAGCTGTTCTACATTGATCATTACCGAGCCCCCCCATGCTCAGCTACCGGGTTGCGGCGGTAGACGGCTCGGTTGGGCCATTGGACTTGATAGTCGGTGAAGCGTTCGTCTCGCACTGGGTAGTCCGTGCTGATGAACTGCGCGCCGCTAGCCATCGCTGCGTCACGCATCTTGGTATCGCCCGATCGAGCTTGACGCGTATCGGCATCCGCGCGGGTTCGGACCAAAAAACCTTGCTTCACAACACTCTGGATCTTTTCGAAATCGCCGATCGGATTGTTGATCTTCATCCAAGCTGCCCCGGGATGATCAGCATCGACCGACGCGAACATCGCCCGTCCTTCGAGGCTCGGATGATCCTTTACATACCGATCGCGGATTCCGTTGGTGTTATCAAGCGCGAAAAAGATTTTGCCCATCGATTCCTTCAAGGTCGGCCAACCTTGCTTGGTAACTGCATCCCGAAGCGTCGCATGGTTTCCACGGATCGTATCGGGTATCCACCGCCGCTCTTCGGGTACGGTATTCAAAACCACTCGATCCAATTCGTCGAGTGTTGATGCATCGAACGGTTTAGGCTTGACCCCTGAGAGCGGAAGCGTCGAGTCCTTCAGCTCCAAGAGGACCAGGATCGGAAGGTGATGCGGGTTGGATTGCGACCAAGCCACGATTTGCTCGAGAGCTTGCTCAAGTGTTGGTACATGCGTTGCGTAATCGAAGCCCGATGCATGGATGATTTTGAAACCTGGCTTGCGCATGATCTCGGCGAAATCGAATTGCCTACGCGGGTCATCGATCGGTGCACCAAGCAACTTCCACGCGGACGGACTACTGTACAGCCCACCCTCGGGGTCAGCATACAAATCGAGTTCGATCTGTCGGATACCGTAGTCCGAGAACTGCTTTGAAAGCGATTCGTGCGTGTAGTCGATTCCTCGAGCTGTCTCCGCACCGCTGACCGCAATCAGTTCCATGACCTTGGGGACGGGGCAAGGTGATAGGAGTTGTGCGTTCTGATCACTTGGATTTCGTTCAAACGGAGTTGTTCATCTCCGGGCTGAACCTCTCGAGCGGATACCGATCCGGTCAGCAACGAGAGAAAAGTGGATGCAAGAGCGCAACCAAAACAAACGCGATTCATCACGCATGGACTCCGATTAGTGAATGATTGAATGAATAACCTATCCAAAACCGAAAAACTGCGGCTAACGCCAGTGGGGAATTTGGCGTTCCTACTGTCGCTAAGGGCGGCGACGGTTGAGTTGCCCTTGTTCCAGACGATACGCTTGTCGATCGGCAGAGTGCCAGTCCCCTTGCCGGGCAATGGCGAATATCTTCTCGAATTCTTCCCACTCCGCATCGGACATTTGGCCTGACTGACGACGTTCCGAGACCGCCCGACGAACGCCCTCGAGATAATCCTCGCGCTGGCTTGAGCATGCGGTTCGCAGGAGCTGAATGTACTTCAAGTTATCGTACTGGACTACTGCGGGTCGGTTCCAAGCCTGCCAGGCAAGGACCCCCGCGAAGCCTATCAGAGCAACGAAGGCAAGGCCGAGAAGTCCGTTCCTTAGTCGTCGAGATTCCAAATCAGATCTCCCTTGTTGCGGCTCGAGAGTGCTGCCCAGGTTGGTTGGTGGATATGAGCGGAGATCACTCGGACGCTCCCGTCCCCGAAGCTGACATTGGCGGCCGCTCCATGCTCCGAAACCATTTGGCAAACGTGGGCCAGTGGGCTGTTGGGTGGATGGATCGGTGCGAAACCAGTGATCGGATCGATCTCATCGGATGCTGGACCGCTATGTACGTTGACGAGTGTTGCGGCCTGATCGCATTCGGTGATCGGAAAGCGTTGTGGGTTATTGGTGCAGACCTTAACCCCTGGAACGACCCCAACCCAGGTTTTGTCGCTCAGGATCGGTGAGTGCTCTCCGAGGAATACGGTGTTCGACAATCCGTCCGTGACATCGCGCACGCGGATCCGAGAGTTGCGGAACAAGGGGCCATCGGCTAGGCTCGAAACGTCTTCGATGGAGTATCCCCATGGTTCTTCTTGTCCTGCGTTGGCTACGTAGGTCGCTCGACCGAACAGTACATCGACTCCACGATTGTTCCGCACGCGGATCGGCCCATCCCCTTGGCTTGCCGATGGGCATAGAAACGTCGGGATGCGAGTTTGGATCGCATCACCTTGGAAAAAGCTCCAACAGGGCTCGGTAAAGACGAGTCGTTGGTAGACAGGCTGCTGCTCAAGCTGGGGCAGGATCAATGCCCCCCAAGCAAAGCCATTGGGACCGTCGAAGGTAGTCGGGTCGCGAAGCGAGTGCCGCGTTTCGGAAATGTACGACGGGGGGAATGTCTTGAACGCAGATTCGTAATTGAAGAGAGCCGTGCCGAGTTGTCGCATATTGGATTGGCAACTCATGCGTCTGGCTGCTTCCCGGGCCGCTTGAACGGCTGGTAGCAGTAGGCTGACGAGGATCCCGATGATCGCAATGACCACCAACAACTCCACCAGGGTGAAACCGCAACACTTCCGCCTCATCGCAACCACCTTCCAAACCAGGTACGCCGGGAATCTATACGCGCTGTAATAATGTAGCCTGTGCTACAAAAAATGTAGCCGATGCTACAATTGTGTCAAGCTGGCGGACCGCGCAATTCGGGACAGATCTGGCGGGAGTCGCAGCGCGGAATTACGATGAGCCGTATCCTTTCCGTTTACCGTTGAGTTCGCAAGAATGTATCTCAACGGAATGTCGCTCGAGAGAACTCCGTTTGGAAGTGGTTTATTGTGCCCAAAAAAGCTCAACCAGCCCAACAACACGCCAGCGTGCGCAAGGAACATGCCACGGAGTTGGCGGAAGATTACGTCGAA
>VGZN01000504.1 GCA_016872635.1 Planctomycetota bacterium
GTCGATTCAAAAGTCGATCGACGAGAACGCACCGAAAGCCGCAGAGTACTTGCTCAGTCGAGGAATCCTTACGAAAGACAAAATTGATTTCTATCCCCGAGCGCAGTTGGTTTTCCTCGCTATGAAGGACTATTACGACGTTCGCCGCGATGACATTTTCAAGTGGCTTCACTTACCCTACAGCGAATCCCACGAGCGTATTTCCGAGCTTTATAAGCAGATGTCCGAAGAAAAATTGCGGTTCGGCTGGTTCACAGGTCTTGCGAGCGGGTTGATGCCAAACATTGACCGTTACTATTCAGGTCTAACTCGGGGGCAGCAAAGAATCGCGATCATTAAAACCATCGAGGCGATTCGAATGGCGGGCGCTTCCAACGGAGGATCGCTGATCGGCTCCCTTGATGAGGCACCTGTTCCCATCCCGAATGATCCGTTCACAGGCAAACCATTTTCGTATCAGGTTGCTGGAAATGTTGCGGTCCTATCCTCGGATTTTCCAACCAACCAACCGGTTCGAATCGAATTGCAATTCGCTGAGTAGGCGGATTTTCATTACGTGGGATGAGTTCGGGTGGCGAAGCCTCAATGGGGGCTGGGAAATGCATTGCGCGGTAGCTGCCAGCTGTTGCCTCGACTGGGACGAGATCAACCACATATTAACGTATTGCGGCTGTTAGTTAGTTTGCCTGCGGCTGCCGCATCAGCCTGTAGGTGTTAGCGTCCACGAATGGACCAATCGCCACGCCATGGGGTGGATTATTCGTTATTTTGCGGCGGTTTCTAAATCAGCGCGTCGAGTTCATTGACGAGGGTTCCAAATCGCTTGAGTGCGGTTTGGACCGGTTCGGGACGGGTCATGTCGACCCCCGCGTCTCGAAGCAAATCCAGCGGATCCTTTGAGCAGCCACCCTTTAGGAAACTGAGGTACTCCTCCAGCTCTTTCTTTCCGCCGTGCATCACTCGCTGCGACAACGCGATCGCAGCAGATAGTCCCGTCGCGTACTTGTAAACATAAAACGCGCGATAGAAATGAGGTATCCGGAAACACTCTAGCTGCAACTCGGCGTCGATCGCAAAGTTGGGGCCAAAGTAGTCCTTCAGTAGATCGCCATAAACCCCTTTGAACGAAGCGACCGTCAGCGGTTCGCCCGCTTCGGCCATGGCATGAGTTTTCTTTTCAAATTCAGCAAACATGGTCTGCCGGACGATCGTCGCTCGGATACTGTCGATCTCATGATTGATGATCGCAGCCCGTTCTGACTTGGACGAAGTATTACGGATCAAGTATTCGGCAAGCAATTGCTCGTTGAAGGTACTGGCTACTTCCGCGACGAAAATCGTGTAATTGTAGTATTGGAACGGTTGGTTCCGCGCAGAGTAGTAACTATGCATGGAGTGCCCCGCTTCGTGGGTCAACGTGAACACATCATTGAGGACATCGGGTTTGTAATTCATCAAGATGTACGGTGCACCGTCAAATGTCCCGCAGCTGAACGCTCCGCTCTGCTTGCCTTGGTTGGGGTACCGATCACACCAACGTCCCCGCAACCCGCTCGCAAGAACTTGGCCATACTCTTCACCCAATGGAGTCAATGACTTGAGCACCAACTCGACCGCTTGGTCCCACGTATGGTTGCTGGGGACATCATTCAAAATAGGGACATACGTATCGTAATGGTGGATGTCTTCCAGCCCCATTTTGCGGCGTCGCATGTCGAAGTAAGCATGCACCGCAGGCAATTGCTCGCGCACGGCTGCGATTAAATTGTCATAAACACTCACTGGGACATTGTCGGAAAACAACGACGACTCGAGAGCGCTCGGATAGTTTCTCGCTTTGGCGTAATACACATCGGTATGGATGCTGCCAGCCAATGTTGCCGTCAAAGTGTTTTCGTGACTTGCAAACTGGGCATAATACTGGTGGAATGCTTGCCGTCGGACATCGCGGTTGGGGGAGATGAGCAACCCGCTGAACGTGGCATTGGTCAACTCGATCTTCTGACCCTCGGCGACTTCGATGTCACCAAACTTCAAATCTGCATCATTGAGTTGTCGGAACGCTTTGCTTGCCGACTGGGCCATCTCACCTTGCATGGCCAGCAGTCGCTCTTCCTTCTGGGACAAGGTGTGCGCTCGGTAGCGATCGATCCGCTCGAGGACCAATCGATAGGGTTTCAAAACGGGCGATGCCATCAACTCTCGAAGTCGCTCTTCAGGGATCGCCAGAATCTCTGGACGAATGAAGCTAGCGGCTTGCGAAGCGCGCGTGGCGAGGTTTTGATACTTGGCCGAGAAGGCTTGGTAGTGGCTGTTTCCTTGATCCTCGGTGGTTTTGAGGAACGCATAGGTTCCAATCCGTTCCGCCAGTCGGTCAGTACGAACATCATGGTCCAAGCAGGCCGCGAGCGTTTCCGCAGAATCGGAGAGTTTGCCCGCAAAACTCGCAAAGCCTGAGATGCAGGTTTCAAGTTCCGCGAGGGATGCGGTCCACGCTGCGTCGTCGGGAAAAAGGGTCGACAGATCCCATGTGTCTCCAACGGCTACTTCGCTGCGTTTCGGGTTTTTTTGTACTGTGGCCATGATCGCTTATCCATTGATCCGTAGGGCTAATCCATCGAGCCCTGTATTGAAATTCGCGTCAATACGAGAGACTCTCCACAAAGTCGCGCCGATATTTTATCGGTAGCGATGTTCTATCGGTGCGGGTCCTATTTGGGAACCGCACGGATACTTGGCTACGAGGTTACTCATCGGTAACGCAACCTTCGCTGGCGCTCTTTACGTTCTTGATGTACTTGAACAATGTTCCGCGGGTTGCTTTCAAGGGTGGCGCAACCCATTGGGCTCGGCGTTTCGCCATTTCCTCATCGGTCACAGCGACATCCAGTCGATTTTTGTCAGCGTCGATGGTTACCAAGTCACCATCTTGAACCAATGCAAGCGGTCCACCGACTTGCGCTTCGGGGGTGATGTGCCCCACGATGAAGCCGTGCGATCCACCTGAGAATCGACCATCGGTGAGGAGCGCTACATCAGAACCGAGGCCGGCGCCCATGATGGCGGAGGTCGGGGTCAACATCTCAGGCATCCCCGGTCCACCCTTAGGGCCTTCATAGCGAATGATGATGACATCTCCTTTTTGGATTTTCTTTTGCTCAAGGGCATGGAGCATGTCCTCTTCGCTGTTGTAGCAACGGGCGGGTCCGGAGAAAACCAATCCTTCTTTACCGGTAATCTTCGCGACGGCGCCTTCGGGAGAAAGGTTCCCGAACAGGATTTGGATGTGACCGGTCGGCTTGATCGGATTCGATACCGGCTGAACAATCTTCTGACCTTCCTTGAGCCCAGGAAGTTTCTCGACGTTTTCGGCCAGCGTCTTACCGGTGACCGTCATGCAATCGCCATGCAGAAAGCCTTCGGCGAGCAGGTACTTCATCACGGCGGGGGTGCCACCGATCGAGTGCAGGTCTTCTTGGACGAATTTACCACTCGGCTTCAGATCCGCGAGGTATGGGACACGGTTACTAACCGCTTGGAAGTCGCTCAGCTCCAGAGGCACATCGACGGCTCTGGCCATCGCCAGGAGGTGCAGCACTGCATTGGTGCTGCCACCCAGGGCAATCACCACCGTCATCGCGTTTTCAAAGGCTTTGCGGGTCATGATGTCTCGAGGTTTCAAGTCGATCTCGAGAAGGTGGAGCATGGCAGCGGCGGCGCGATCGCATTCCTCTTTCTTGGCGGGATCTTCCGCTGGGATCGACGCCGAATAAGGAAGTGCCATCCCCAAGGCTTCGATGGCCGAAGCCATGGTGTTGGCTGTGTACATGCCACCGCATGCTCCAGCGCCAGGGCAAGAGTTACGCACGATATTCTCGCGCGTCTCGTCATCGATTTGGCCGGCGATGTATTGGCCGTAGCATTGAAACGCGGAAACGATATCGAGGGAGTGACCATTCCACTTGCCAGCGCGGATGGTTCCACCGTAGATCATCAATG
>VGZN01000505.1 GCA_016872635.1 Planctomycetota bacterium
AGAACGCGACCATATGCATGCTCCAACCAATATCTGTTTCGCTCCTGAGTTTGATGCGACGTTGGTTTCAGCAAAATCGCACACAGCATCGGTGTCGTCGTTAAAGACACCACCAGGGATATCAGAATCGCGATGGAAAGAGTCACCGCGAACTCCCGAAAGAGCATCCCGACGACTCCTCGCATGAGAAGAATTGGGATAAACACCGCAATCAAAGAAACGGTGATCGACAACACCGTGAATCCGATTTCGCCTGCGCCCTTGAGAGCTGCATCGATCGGCTTCATTCCCTTCTCGAGATAACGACTGATGTTCTCCGTAACGACAATGGCGTCATCGACAACAAAGCCAGTTGAAATCGTGAGTGCCATCAAGGACAAATTGTCGAGGCTGTACCCCAACAGGTACATCACGCCAAACGTTCCGATCAATGAAACTGGAACCGATACCGTTGGAACAATCGTCGCGCGGATATCTCTCAAAAACAAATAGACGACGACGATGACAAGCAGCACCGAAATTACAAGGGTCTTTTGCACTTCGTCGAGCGAAGCTCGGATCGTCGTGGAACGATCCATTCCTACGTCGAGTTGGATGGCCGCTGGCAGCTGCGCTCTAAGAAAAGGGATCAATCCCTTGATCCGATCGACGGTTTCAATGATGTTTGCCCCCGGCTGGCGAAAGATCAAGACGCTGATCGACGGCCGTCCGTCAGCAAGTGCAAAATTACGAATATCCTCCACCGAGTCGGTAACATTCGCCACATCCTCAAGTCGAATCGGGGCTCCATTTCGAAACGCAACAAAGAGAGGCTTGTATTCATCAGCAGTCATCAACTGATCGGTGGAATTGAGCATCCAATGGACACCTTCCTCCTCGATCGACCCCTTGGGCCGGTTCGCATTCGAAGTCCCCAGTGCGGCGCGAATATCTTCTAGCCCGACCTTCATTTGGTTCGCCACTGTTGGATTGATTTCGATCCGAACCGCTGGGTTGGATCCGCCGGTCGCGAACACCTGACCGACCCCAGGGACTTGGGACAATTTTTGCTGAACAACGTTCGAAGCCAATTCATACATCTGTGGCTTCGAATAGATCTCTGAGACCATGGTCAACAACATGATCGGTGAGTCGGCTGGATTCACCTTGCGGTACGATGGATTATTGGGCAAATTCGCAGGCAACTGACTTCGAGCCGCATTGATCGCCGCTTGCACCTCCCTCGCGGCCGCGTTCACTTCACGATCCAATTCAAACTGCAACGTGATCGATGTATTTCCGAGCGTACTAGTGGATGTCATCTCCGTCACACCAGCGATGCGACTGAGGCTTCGTTCAAGTGGGGTTGCGACAGCCGACGCCATCGTTTCCGGACTTGCCCCTGGCAATGATGCACTTACCGAGATCGTCGGAAACTCGACTTGGGGGAGCGGTGACACAGGGAGCAGGAAATAGCCTAGCAACCCGGACAAAGTCACTGCAATTGTCAGCAGTGCGGTCCCGACAGGACGACGAATAAAGGGAGTCGAAAAATTGGTCGATTCCGCAAGCTTCATCGGCGTAGGTAGCTTCATCGCCTATCCTCGCCCGCCGCTGGAGAAAACTTGTCAAACCACAAGTAGATCACCGGAGTCGTGTACAACGTCAAAACTTGGCTGAAAACCAGACCTCCGATGATGCATATCCCGAGCGGTTGTCGCAATTCGGCTCCAACACCGGTACTAAATGCCAACGGCACCGCTCCGAGCAACGCAGCCATGGTGGTCATAAGGATTGGTCGCAATCGCAGCAAGCTCGCATGGAAGATGGCGTCCTCCGGTTTAAGTCCATGCACCCTTTGCGCCTCGAGCGCGAAGTCAATCATCATGATGGCATTCTTTTTGACGATCCCGATGAGCAGAATGATCCCAATGATCGCGATGATCCCAAGATCCAGTCGGAAAAAGATGAGCGCCAGCAGCGCACCTACTCCCGCGGACGGTAGCGTGGAAAGAATCGTTAGCGGGTGAACGTAGCTTTCGTAAAGCACACCGAGAACGATATAAACAGTAACCAACGCCGCCAGGATCAACAGCGGCGTTGTTGCGAGCGACCGTTGGTATGCTTCGGCGGAACCCTGAAACGCACCGATCATGCTTTGCGGAATCTGCAACTCACTTGCCGAGGCTTCCACGGCATCGACAGCTTGACCGAGAGAAACGCCCGGAGCGACATTGAAGGAAATTGTCACTACGGGAAATTGCCCTTGGTGATTGATAGCAAGCGGTGCATTGCGATAGTCAACCCGCGTCAACGATTCGAGCGGTGCTGTTCGCCCATTGCTGGTTTTGACAAACATCGACCCTATGTCCGCGAGGGAATCTCGGAACTCAGGCGCGACCTCTAGAACGACACGATACTGATTGAGTTGAGTGAAAATAGTGGAGACCTGACGCTGCCCGAAGGCGTTGTATAGCACATCATCCACCATCATCGGTGTCACTCCCAACCTCGATGCTGTATCGCGATCGATGACGAGCAACGCTTCCTTCCCCGAGTTCGACTGATCGCTGGCAACATCCCGCAACTCGGGTCTAGACTTGAGTTTTTCGACCAGTTGCGGAACCCATTCCTTCAACTCCTCCGGATTGGAGTCTTCGATCGAATATTGGTATTGGGTGCGAGAAACTCGCGTCTCGACGGAGAGATCCTGCACGGGCTGAAGGAACAACTGAATGCCTGGCACCGTCGATGCCTTGCTCGACAAACGCGCCATGACTTGCCCAATACTCTCGCTCCGCTCATGGTGAGGCTTGAGGTTGACTTGGATTCGACCGCTGTTGAGGGTCAAATTGATCCCGTCGATTCCGATAAAACTGGCGATGCTCTCCACGGCATCATCACCCGCCAACACAGCATTCAATTCAGCTTGTTTTATTTGCATGCTTGCAAACGATGTATCTTGGCTGGTCTCGGTGATCCCAAGGATAACCCCGGTATCCTGCGTTGGGAAAAAACCTTTGGGGATCTGAATGTAGAGGACGATGGTCGCCACGAATGTCACCAGAAACACGAACATCGTGAACCGTCGACGCCGCAAAGTCCATCGCAATGTGACTTCGTAAAATCGCAACAGGTGAATGAACAACCAGCCTGTTGATTCGCTTTGCCCACGGTTTTCACGGGATGCGTTGGTGACTCCTACTGGATGCACCTTGAGGAGTAGAGCGCACATCATCGGCGTCAACGTAAGAGAGACGATCGCAGAAACAAAAATCGTAACACTCAAGGTCACTGCAAATTCTCGGAACAGCCGACCGACAACATCACCCATGAAAAGGAGCGGGATAAGGACGGCGACCAATGAAACACTGAGGGACACGATCGTGAAACCAATCTCCGACGCACCCTTGAGGGATGCCTGCAACGGGTCCATCCCTTCTTCCACATAACGGATGATATTCTCGATCATGACAATCGCATCATCGACCACGAAACCAGTCGAAATCGTCAGCGCCATCAGCGTCAAATTGTTCAGTGTGTAACCCAACAGGTACATGATTCCGAATGTGCCGACGATGGACAACGGTACAGCGGCGCTCGGAATAATAGTAGCTCGAACGCTATGAAGAAAAACATAGATAACCACGACGACCAGTCCGATGGTGAGCAGCAATTCGTGCTGGACGCTTTCCACCGAAGCGCGAATGGTTGTGGTTCGATCCGTCAATACTTCGACCCGAATCGCTGCCGGAAAGGATTCCTTCAACTGCGGTAACATCGACTCAATTCGATCTACGACGTCGATGATATTGGCCCCGGGCTGTCGCTGGATATTGAGCAGCACGGCGGGTTGCGTATCATGCCAAGCGGCCTGCCGCACGTTTTCGACATCATCGATTACATTGGCGACTTCCTTTAACTTTACCGGTGCATTGTTTCGGTAAGCCACGATCAGTTCACGAAATTGCTCCGCAGTAAATAACTGGTCATTCGCTCCGATGATAATGGACTGCTTA
>VGZN01000506.1 GCA_016872635.1 Planctomycetota bacterium
GCCAACTACTTTTCCCGCCGTAGGGACGATTCCATCCTGCCACGCGATTTGATGCCGATACATCACGAGCTTCTTATCCCAGTCCAACGTATCGTCGAACACCACCATTCCATGGGACCCGACAACCGTCAGCTTCTGCTCCTTGAACGGATTCAACCAACTTACGAAGACATGAGCAAGCACTTCGCCATCGAATCGCATCGAGGTCAGCGTGGTGTCAGCGACCCCCGGGGTCAACCAACCACCTCCAGTACACTGCAACGAGATCGGCAAGCGGTCACCGACCAATGAAAGGATGACGGATAGATCATGCGGGGCAAAACTCCACAACGCGTTTTCCTCGCGCCGAATCTTTCCGAGATTCAATCGATTCGATGTGATGTACTGCAATCTCCCCAAATCGCCGGTTGCGATGAGTTCTTTGATCTTTTGAATGCACGGATGGTATTGGAGCAGATGCCCCACCATCAAAATCTTTTCCAAGCGTCCGCTTAATGCTACGAGTTCCTCGGCTTCGGGAACTGTCAAGCACAATGGCTTCTCAACAAAGACATCTTTGCCACGCAGCAAAGCAGACTTCGCGAGCGAATAGTGCAACGCGGCCGGAGCGGCAATAAAGACTTTGGTGATCGCGGAGTTATCGAGAACAGCATCAACGGAGGTCGTTTTCTGAACCCCTTCGTAGCCGGTGTTGAAACCATTCAGAGTTTGCTCGTGCGTATCGCACAAAGTGTGCAGGACGCCGAGGGCATGGAGATTACGAGCGAGATTTTTGCCCCAGTAGCCTCCACCTATCAATGCGACATCGCGCATGGCTTGTTCGCTCACTTGCGCTATTTTGCGTGAAAAAACTCTCGAATCGCTTCGACCACTCGGTCTTGGTCGGATTCGCTGAGGAAGGGATGCATGGGCAAGCTCAATACTTCCCGCGACGCCTTCTCCGACTCTGGAAAATCGCCCCAGCGATATCCTAATGGCCCGAACACGGGTTGTTCGTGCAGGCATTTCGGGTAGTAGACCGCTGTTGGGATTGCACGCGATTGCAGATGCGATGCGAGCGTGTCACGATCTGGCACACGGATCGTGTATTGGGCATAAACGTGAGTATTTTCGGGGGCAATCTCGGGGACTGTACAAACGTCAGCCAACAATCGCGAGTACCTAGCACCGATTGCATTTCGCTGCTCAACCTCCCACGCAAAAGTGGGCCACTTCGCGAGCAAAACGGCCGCTTGCAAGGTATCGAACCGGCCATTCATCCCGACGAGCGTATGGTGATGCCGTTTCAAGCCGCCGTGGTTACGGATCGCCACGAATCGCTCCGCCAATTCATCGTTGGAGGTGAAGAGCGCACCGCCGTCACCGTAGCATCCAAGCGGTTTTGCAGGGAAGAAGCTCGTACTGGCGATTTCGGTCACTCCACAGCTACGTTTTCCGTGCTGGCTTGCCCCAAAACTTTGAGCGGCATCCTCGATCACGGCAACGTTGTATTTCGACGCGATGGCATTGATCTTTTGGTAATCTGGCATCTGCCCGAACAAACTCACCGCTAGGATCGCTTTGGTTTGCTTCGTGATTTTCGATTCGATCTGCTCGACATCGATGTTGAAGGTGGTTGGTTCAATATCGACGAAAACAGGTTTAGCCCCGACGAGTGAGATCACTTCGCTGGAACTGATCCACGTGAACGGGACCGTGATAACCTCATCACCGGAACCGATATCGAGCGCACGGAGCGCGATCTCAAGGCTATCGGTTCCGCTGGCCACGGAGATGCAGTGTGCGGTCTGGGTATACTCGGCAAGAACTCGTTCAAGTTCCTTGATCTCCGGCCCCATGATGAATTGGCCGTGATCGAGGACGCCTTGAATTGCTGCGTCGATCCCCGGCTTGAGTTGTTGGTACTGCGTTTTTAGGTCGATAAATTGCATGATTGGAACGTTAGCGACCAGCAAGCAAACGTCGGTGAACTAATTTGCATTGAAAGTTAATGTGTTTAAACGACGGCGGCTGGATTAGATTGCTTCAGAGCCCAACTCACCAAAATCAATCCCGGCTAGCCTCGGGTTCTGGCTTCACGCTTCGGCGGCTACTAAACCTCTAGCCTTCAGCCTAACGCCTCCAGCCTGTCTCAATACCGGCCGCTTGCCCGCGACCGCTCACAACAAAGATCGCTGGCTACAGCCTGCAGCCTGCCCGCGTATACTCTGCGACGAACGACCCATTATTTTCTGGTTTCGAATAAACCTTCGTCCACGTCGGTGGCACAAAGAAGTGCGATCCGCTTCACCGCTTACGGGCGATTCAGGAAGACCGTGACTCCGAATAGGCGTAGATTCGAGATCACTGCGTACAAAACGCCCTAAATCTTAAGACGGAAAGCTCACATGTAAAGTTTGCAGAACTTCAAAAGAGCCGAGAACCAGTAAAGCTTTGCCGATTATTCACATTGGTTGGGTAAAGGCTGGAATAGCAACACTGTCCCGGGGTTGGAAAGTTGCAGGAAGGCTTACTAAACGAAAACACCCCCGAGCAACGCTCGGGGGTGCGAGTATCGTCATATTTCAAGGAGACTGCTGATCTACTTCTTCCGGAACCGACGAGCAACGAATCCGGCAAATCCGAGAGTGCCGAAGATGGCAAGCGAGGCAGGTTCGGGAACTACTGGAGGCGACGACGCAACGTACTCGAGTTTTAGTGATCCTGTCGTGTTTCCGGTATTCGTAGGGGACGAAGACGAAACAAATTCGATCTTAAAACCGATCTTGAAAAGACCTTTAACATCAACGATACTTCCAGTGTCCGCAAATGATTGCCAGGTATCTGATTCGTCCTTCTTAAACAGTTGCAAGTTCCCAGACTTTGTTACCTTGTACGTTCCGGTACCGCTGTTGGTGACGGTGAAAAAAAACTCACCCCTACTCTTCACCGTTACGGTGTAGGGGGTGGGATTCGAAACAACCTCGGATTGAGCTGTAAAATCCAACTTAGGCCCCCATATAGCGTCAACTTTACTATGAACCTGATAATTCGCAGCACTAGGGCCGCTGCCACTAGAGTACGAAACCGGGTTGTATGCCTCACCTAGCAGCCGTCCATTCGACGAATCACCCGAGTGATATGAGGTTGGGTTGGGATTAAAGTCTCCCGTTGGCGTACCACTACTACTCACGTTCGCGAGATAACCAGAATACTCTCCAATCATGGCGTTAGTTTGAACCGTCCAACTGAAAACCGCTGCTTCGCAGGTTCCTACGAAAGACAACAATGCGAAAATGAACCCTAACGCTTTACTCATTGATGAATCCCCTTGAAATTCGGACGTGTACCTAGGTGCATGCGGGCTCACAAAATCCGCCCGGAGTGCATGCATTCCGGTCAGAATAAACGGATCGTGCGGAACAGTCAAGCTTTTAGGTGGGTTTTGGAAAAAATTTCCTTGCCCGTCAGAGAATCGTTGGGAATCGCTATTTCGGGATCTGCGTCAGCCCCCCGCAATCTCCGTGATCTCTGTGCCTCCGTGTTTTTTCCCTCCCACTATTCCTGTGCTAAACTTCTAAGTTCCCCATTTCGCTTACCCAACCCTCACGCCCCCTCAATTCGCCATGTTCGGCTCTGTTTTCCAAAACGCCTCGGTGCTGGTCACCGGACATACCGGTTTCAAAGGAAGCTGGCTTTCGCAGTGGCTTGTCCGATTCGGAGCCAACGTCCACGGCTATGCCCTCGATCCCCAACCCCACGAACGTCTCTTCGACCTCTTGAACTTGGGAACCCGTATCACCTCGGATACCCGCGGCGATGTCGCGAATCGCCAACTTCTGATTGAAACCATCCAGCGAGTCCGGCCTGACTTCGTCTTCCATCTCGCGGCCCAACCCCTTGTTCGACTCTCGTTCGAAATCCCGGTGGAAACCTTTGCCACCAATGTCATGGGAACCGTCCATTTGCTCGACGCGATCCGGGTCGCAAACCACCCGTGCACCTGCGTC
>VGZN01000507.1 GCA_016872635.1 Planctomycetota bacterium
AACACCCTGACCAAGAGATTCATTTCTTATCACCCTTGGTTTGCATGTGCGCCACCATGTACCGAATCGATCTGGCGCATTTGTGCTGGAGCCTGGAAAACATCGTCCATGGTACCATCGTTAACCAGATTCACGTCAAAGAGGACGTGGCTCGCTGGTCGCTCATTGCCCTAGAACGAATGCTGACCGTCCGTTAGCACTTAATTCCCCTTTCGAGAAGACTCATGTTGAAATTACCGTTTGTGCTCGCGTTTACCGCGATGACCGCTTTCTTTTGGGGTGTTTACGGCGTCGTGCTCCGCTTCGGGACGGCAGCGATGGACCACAATTCCCTTTGTGCGTTTGTCGGAGTCGGATTGGCGTATTTTTTGATCGCGGTCTTGGTGCCTGTCGCTTTGCTTAACCGTAAGCGCGAAGTTGGGCACTGGTCGATCTCCGGAACCCTTCTTTCGCTATTTGCGGGTGCCGTCGGTGCTCTTGGTGCACTCGGTGTGGCGCTGGCGCTGTCGAACGGGGGGCAAGCGATCTACGTGATGCCTATCGTGTTTGGGGGCGCTCCTGTCGTTAACACATTGCTGACATCTTGGCTCAATAAATCGTTCTCGCAGATCAAGCCGTTGTTCTTGCTCGGCATGATCATGGTGGGTTTGGGTATGGTTGGTGTGCTTATTACGAAGCCTGCTCCGAAACCTTCCGCCACTCACGCTGCGTCATCGCATGCGAGTGACGAGGATTCGAAGAAAGCCGATGCGGGATCAGGGGCGAGCTTGAGCGAAAAAGTCTCGGAGGCTGCTTCGGAAGTCGAGAGCAAAGTGAAGAAAGTGGTCGAGCGCGAAGTCCAATGGCTTTATGTCGGATTGTCGATCGCGATGGCAGTCCTTTGCTGGGGCTCGTATGGACCCTTTTTGCATTTGGGACAAGGCAAAATGGGTGGCTCGCGATTGCGGCCCTTTTGCTGTGTCGGAATCGCGTACTTTATCATTGCGGTGATCATTCCGATCGTCATTCTCCTGTCGAGCCAAGCTGGCAATTCGTTCACGCTACCGGGCATGTTCTATTCCATCGCTGCAGGTGCCGCCGGCGCTTTGGGGGCTCTCGGGATCATTATGGCCTTTACCTATGGAGGTAAGCCGATTTTCGTCATGCCGTTGGTCTTCGGGTTTGCACCGGTGATCAATACCATCGCTAGTATCACGATCGATCAGACATTTGGCGGTATCAACTCGGTGTTCATCGGATCTGTGCTGCTGGGAATTCTCGGTGCTGTCACGGTGTTGCTCAATGCTCCGAAAGCGATTCCGCATGGGAAGCCGGCTGCAGCACCGAACGCTTCAACCCCATCACCGAACACTTCAAAGGCAACGGAGGCGATTGAGTCGGCAAATCAGTCCCCAGCAGCTTCCGAGACCCCGGCGACAATGGAGCCACCAACCCCGCCAGCATCGTAAATCCTTGGGTCTTGAGAATGGGCGGAAGGTTTGCATTTATCGAAACCAAACAGCCCCCAATCCCAGGGGCAGGCGGTTACAATAGGCTCCGGAGTCTAACACGGGCCTTCGCTGTCATGTTCCTCTCGTTTCATTCCTCTTTTGCTAGTTACCCCATCCATGAACGCAACTCGACGCGATTTTTTGACGACCGTTTCTGCAGGAGTCGCCGCAGGCATGACCCAAGGTGGATTTTTCTACGGCGCTCATGCCTCGGAAGATCGAAAACTGGGCGTCGCGTTGGTAGGCTTGGGTAGCTTGAGCACCAACCAGATAGCACCGGCTCTCGCAAAGACCCAGCATTGCAGACTTGCTGCAATCGTTACGGGTTCTCCCGAGAAGGAAAAAGTTTGGGCTGCTAAATACAACATCGGATCATCGCACATCTACACCTACGACTCGTTCGACAAGATCGCTGGGGATGATTCTGTAGACTTTGTCTACATTGTTTTGCCCAACAGCATGCACGCAGAGTACACCATTCGCGCGGCGAAGGCGGGCAAGCATGTTTTGTGTGAAAAGCCGATGGCTAATTCATCGTCCGAATGCCGCGCGATGATCGCGGCGTGCCAACAGATGAATCGGTCGTTGGCGATCGGTTATCGTTGCCAATTTGAACCGCACCATCTCAAGTGCATGGAGATTGCGAGGAGCCAAGAGATGGGCAAGCTCAGTCGCATTGACGCTGGATTTGGGTTTTCTATTGGGGATCCCAAGCAATGGCGTCTACGCCACAAGCTCGCTGGTGGCGGTGCACTTATGGATGTAGGTATCTACGCATTGCAAGCCTGCCGATATCTGACCGGCGAAGAGCCAGTATCGCTCATTGCCCAAGAAACAAAAACCGATCCTTTTAAATTCGCTGAGGTGGACGAGTCGATCACATGGTCGATGAAGTTCCCCTCGGGTGTGACGGCTACCTGTGGTACCAGTTACAACTTCAATGGGTTGAATCGTTTCCGAGCGTACGGCGAAAAAGGATGGTTTGGAATGGATCCAGCCTACAGCTACGAAGGCAATCGGATCGAGACTTCAAATGGCAAGATCGAGTTGGCTCAAGTCGATCAGTTCGGTACCGAGATGGATGAGTTCGCAAAATGTATCCGCGAAAACCGCCCATCACGCGTTTCCGGACAAGAAGGCTTGAAGGATATCCTTGCTATCGAAGCGATTTACCGATCGATCCAGCAACGCGGCGTGGTTTCGGTCACCTAAAACCGATTGCTGTTTTGCTTTCTCGTGTGTCCTCAATCACGGGTTCAACGATGTATGTCTTCAGATGATGCTCCCAAGCGGACGCTTCGAATGACCCCTGAGTCGGTCGGTAATGGTGATTTTGAGCCGGAGGTTCAGCTTTATCCCACGGTGGCTTATCCAATCGACGGAGGCTCCCTATGGCGGATCCTCGTCCAGGGGCGTATCTGCCAAACGGTTCCACCATCGCTTGCGAAACGACTGATGCTGCGTGGTCTTATTCGCGCTCTTGAACTCGAAAAAGAAGTGGTCAACGGCCCCATATTTCCAGAGCGGGTCCAGGGTTTTCTAGCCTCGCCTGTAGTGCGTGGTCGGGTTCAGGTAGCCATCGGGCAACAAGCCTACGTACTCCCTCGAAAATCGAAATCGAGTGGCTTGTTCACTTGCAAGCTTGATCTGCCTCGTAATCAACTCGCTCATTTTCGGACCTATGGCGTACTCGGGGACGTGGACGGATCACCCGAGTGTCTGATCCATTGGAACAATGATTTATCTAGAGTCTCGAGCCATGTGTTCTTGGCGGAGGAGCAAGGGATCAGTGTTATTAGCGATATCGACGACACCATCAAATTGACCGAGGTATGTCATCGGCGAAAAATGTTGCGGAGGACGTTTGCCGAACCATTCGAGAGTATCGACGGGATGGCGGCCATCTACCGGGAGTGGGCGGAGCAAGGTGCCTTGTTTCACTATGTCAGCAGCAGTCCATGGCAAATTTACGATGCACTACTCGAGTTTTTAGTCACCTCGGGGTTTCCGCCAGGCAGCATGCATCTGAAGTGGTTTAGGCTGCGGGACGAGATCTTCAAGAAATGGCAAATCATAAGACGAAAGAGTAAGGCGGGGGTGATCCGAGGGATGATGAAGCGACTGCCGCAACGGCAGTTCTTGCTCATCGGCGATAGTGGCGAGCGGGATCCTGAAATCTATGCAAAGATTGCGGCAAAGCATCCGAAGCAGGTTTTGAGAATCTGCATCCGGCAAATCGACGACAATCCCTTGGATACGACTCGCTTGAACAAGATTTACCGGCGCTACGGGATGACGGTACCTATCCAGGTCTTTTCCGAGCCCAAGCAACTGGGTGATTTGCCGGTGTAGCTGTTACTGGGGGCAGTACAGCAATCACGTTCCCGTCTCGATGGTTGCTCTCCGCAAACAATCAACCCGCGCGACGGCGAGCTTCGGCTAAACGCGCTGCAGGAATAATTCCCCGAGAGGCTGAATGCTGTTCCGCGATTTG
>VGZN01000508.1 GCA_016872635.1 Planctomycetota bacterium
ACCTGCGCTTGTTCAAGCCAGAAAAATTGGAATGAATGAAGCTGTTGACCATGCAGTTACTGAATTGAAGTGGATGCAGACAAACTGGTTTTCGCTCGGCAATTACCTTTCGTCAAACGGTCGTCCCGTCTTGCTCTCGTTCGGTCAATCAGGTCTCAATGACAGCCAATGGTCGGAGTGTTTGGACAAGCTCGGCGGGGGGGTGGAGTATTACAGCCTGCATCATCGGCGATCCGCAGCTATTGGGGCTTTTGACTGGCCGATTCCCTCCCAAGGCATCGCGGCAAACGATCGATTTCGAAAGGACTCGGGAGCTTGGCCGGCATCGATCTCAGTTGCCTTTCCAAGGTTTGTGGATATCTACTCGGAAGCGAAGGTGGGGCCCAGTTATGGACGCATTGAGGATACAAGCGGTAACACTTTTAAGGAAACCTTGGCGGCAGCGATGAACTCGTCTGCGGCGATCATTCAGTTGGCCACTTGGAACGACTGGGGGGAAGGGACGATCATTGAGCCAAGCGTTGAATATGGCTATCGCGACTTGGAGGTCGTGCAACAGATTCGGAAGAAATATCTACAACCTAATTTCATAAACAGCCCCGCGCACCTTCGGCTTCCTTTAGACTTGTTTCGCATGCGTCAACATGAAAATGAACCCGAAACAGGGCTTGCAGATAAAATAGCGAGGGCATTGGCTAAAGGTCGTTTTGACGAAGCAGAAAAACTCTTGGGGCGTTGACCCGAAACGGGATTCCAGACCACCAACTCGGAATGTTGTCCTAGCAGTTAGATGTCAGAGAGTTTCCCGGGAGGCCAAGCGGCCCGCAGTGCATTGAGGACGGCTAGAACATCGATGATTTCTTGGGCCACTGCGCCGCTGACTGGATTTAGGAATCCAAACGCAGCAAGGGACATGCCTATGATGCTCAGAGCCATACCGCCAAGGGCACTTTGAAGTGCAATCTGACGCATTCGGCGTCCAACGTGTAGGAACTCATCGACGCGTTGCAATGTGTTGTCCATGACGACCACATCTGCGGCTTGGGCGGTGACATCGCTATTGGTTCCAATCGAGATACCGACCGAGGCGGCCATCATGGCGGGCGCATCGTTGATGCCATCACCGACGTACAAACACTTTGCTCGCCTGGTTTCGCGACGGACAATTTCCAGTTTCTGTTCAGGCGTTTGCTGAGCGAGGACCTCGCTGATGCCGACTTGATCGGCCAAATACCGTGCCTCCGACTCCCTATCGCCAGAGAGAATCATAACGCGATCGATGTGATGGTGGGCTTCGAGATGTTCGACAAAGGCTCGGCTATCGGATCGAGGTGCATCGCGCATTTGGTAGGTGGCTGCATAGGTGTCGTTGATCACAACCATGCATTCCAATCCCTCTCCAGAGGCTGAAAGGTTTTCAAGCCCTAGCATCTTCATCGTACCGATCTTTCGGCGACTGGTCACGAGAATCTTTTGGCCATCGACGATCCCGGTTAATCCCATTCCTGGGGCTTCGCTCACTTGGGTTGCGGCCCGCTTCGACAAACCTTCTACATCCGCTTGCTCGACAATCGCTCGCGAGAGAGGATGCTTGGAATACTGCTCAAGACTCGCTACCAGCGAAAGGACTTCGCGCGGATCTAACCCGGGGGCGACCAATTGCTGAGTCAACGTGGGCTCTCCATAGGTGAGCGTGCCAGTCTTATCAAAGATCGCGGTTCGGCATTGCGGGATCTGCTCGAGCGCGACTGGACTCTTGACGATGATCGCACGCGATGCACACAAAGAAATGGAGCCCAATATTGCGATCGGAATAGCCAATAGCAGGGGGCATGGGGTTGCGATTACTAGTACCGAGAGGAATCGCGTGGCATCGCCAGAAAACCACCATGCTACAAAGGCTACCAACAACGCGACCGGCGTAAACCAAGCGCCTAATTGGTCCCCGAGTCGTCTTAAATTCGGTCGCGTCTGTTCCGATTCATGCATCACTTCCATGATCTTTGCATAGCGCGAATCGGATGCCTCGTGAGTCGACTGAATGACTAGCATTGAATCCCCATTCACCGCTCCAGAGATCACTGCGGAACCTGTCGTCTTGGTGATGAGAAAGGGTTCCCCCGTCAGGTACGACTCGTCCATAACGCTGTGTCCATTGACAACGGTACCATCTACCGGGCAGACATCGTGGGGATAAATAACGATATGGTCTCCAATGCGTATCTCGCTAAGTGGTATCTGTTCTACCTCCGCTCCGTTTTGACGGTGCGCAATGCTCGGCATTCTTTTAGCGAGAGACGACAACACGCTCGTTGCATTCGAGAGCGCATACGATTCGAGGGCTTCGCCACCCGACAGCATCAGAACAATAATCGCACCTGCGAGGTATTCGCCGAGCATGACTGAAACAATGATGGATATCCCACCGAGAAGGTCTGCACCAAATTGCAAGCGAAAGACTTTCGCGAGCAAGTCCCCCACGAGCGGGATTCCGCCCAAAACGAGAGTGATCCATAGTGGCCAATTGGAGATACCGCTCGGCATATGCCATGCATAGCGCATCAGCAAGTGGGTGATGATACACAGGAGCGCACATGCCGCGATGGCCGTGGTCTGGAAACGTTCGAGGAGCACCTTCCATGAGAGCGGTTCTGCGGCAGCCGTACTGTTCGCCGAATTCGTCATCGGTTTGGCTAGCATGAACGAATCAGCCGCTTCATTTCGAACACTGCTTCCTTCATCCCTACGAGGACTGCTCTAGCTACGATGCTGTGACCGATATGGAGTTCTCGCATACCAGGAATCGACGCAACCGGAATGACGTTGTAGTAGGTTAGGCCATGCCCTGCGTGCAGGTGAAGCCCTAAATCGATCGCATGCTGACCTGCCCTGGCTAATCGATCCAGTTCCCGTGTTTGTTCGAAACCTACCGCATGTGCATACTGACCCGTGTGCAACTCGATCGCTTCGACTCCAAGTTCTTTCGCAATGTCGACTTGTTCCTGATCAGGGTCGATGAACAAGCTGATGGCGATTCCTAGTCCTTTCAATCGATCGATCGCATCGAGGAGGAATTTGGATCGAGGGCGTAGATCGAGTCCACCTTCGGTGGTGACCTCTTCTCGCTTTTCGGGAACGAGGGTCGCTTGGTAAGGTAGCACCTCGCATGCTAACGAGACTATTTCAGGGGCGCACGACAATTCAAAGTTCATCTTGGAGCGGATGGTTTCCTTCAATACGCGAACATCGCGATCTTGGATGTGCCTCCGATCTTCACGCAGGTGAACTGTGATCGAATCGGCGCCGCCGAGCTCAGCGAGTACAGCGCCAGCAATCGGATCGGGTTCGACGGTCCGTCTCGCTTGTCGAATCGTTGCAATATGGTCTACGTTGACGCCTAACTCCACCATCCGAAAACTCGCGTTCGCACAATCACCCCAAAATGTCCACAAGAATCCGGTTCGGAAAAGAATCCGGCTCGGAAAACCTGTGCAGAAATAACGCTCGACAAGCGGGACGGCCGCTTTGGAAATCAAAGCGAAAATCCCGAGTGTCTTCGATGTTCTCACGATATCTCACAACGGCTTAAAAGCCAAGAACCCAAGTATGGTGGATACGTACGAGCTAACGATTGCAGGGGGATATTTCGCTATTGGAACGACCTTCATCATCGCTTCAGGTTCTGAATCCTAGAGTGAAGGAAATAATCGTCACGCCTCTTTTCTCGGTTACGATTCTTTTCACCGTCGGAGGGATGATCATGGCGAAGCGTTTTTCATTTCGCGCACTCCAAATGGAGTCTCTCGAACTGCGGTAATTGATGGCAAGCGATCTTCCAGGGTTGCTCCAACCCGGTTCCTTAGATACGTACTCGGTCGATGGAACTGGGAATAACCTCGTGCAGATCGAATGGGGATCGACAGACGAGCAGTGAACGCGGTTGGCCAGTCCCCAATATTCCGATAGCGTTTCTTTACC
>VGZN01000509.1 GCA_016872635.1 Planctomycetota bacterium
CGGCTGCCGCTAAAACAAACGTTCGCAAAGTTCGCTGCAAAATGGACATAGTCAATTTCCCACCGTTCCCCAAAGTTCACGCACTGCCCAGCCACGGTTCGACCAAGCGCACTAGATTGGTTTGTGCTGCTAGTATCGGAACTGTCGCTCGGTGAAATTGAGTCGGTTTAGGTAAAGCGTATCGAAAAATCCGAAGCCAACACCCCTATACATTGCCAGCATTTCCTAGACACAGGCTGGCTACAGGTCGCTTCCTCAACACGGACAACCCACTGAAACACTGTCAATTCAGCCAAAAGGCAGTTGGGCAGCCCCCTTGTAGGTGATTCGCAAGCCACCGCCGAACCTACGACGGTCTACTTCCCCATACCCAGGTTCTTTTTGGAAAAATCCGGTTGTAGGGCTCCTACACTCACCAGAGCCATGCCCAGACCAACTTCTTGGATCACGGCTCCACCAACTTCGGTGACGCTCCCGTAGCCGCTTCAGGCATCAGAAACTCTCGCACTTTGCGAAATCGTTTCGCAAAAACCCCTTTGCAGTCGTCCAACAGCGAGTAAACGACCGGTGTCGCTACCAAACTCAGCACCAATGATAACGCTTGGCCACCGATGATAACCTTGGCCATACTGGCTCGCGAACTAGCACCCGGACCTTGACCCAGCGCAATAGGTACCATGGCTGCCATCAGCATCACGGTTGTCATCAAGATCGGCCGAAGGCGAGTGTAATTGGCTTCGAGGATCGCTTTGTTGCGCTCCATTCCACCTCTTCGCAGTTCATTCGTTTTGTCGACCTGCAAAATACCATTCTTCTTGACGATCCCAATCAGCATGAATAAGCCAAACATTGCATACAAATCGAGTGGCGTACGAAATAATAGAAGAGATAGAAGCCCAAACGGAATCGTTACCGGCAATGCCGCCAAAATACTGATCGGGTGAATCCAGCTTTCAAACTGAGCTGCGAGGATGAGGTACATGAAGGTGATGCTGAGCACCAACGCAACGGCGAAGTAGTAAGCCGTCTAGTTGAGTATGTCAGCTTGCCCTCCAAACACAATCCCATATTCAGGTGGTAATCTCATGTCGGCAACGTATTGGTTGGCATACTGGACCGCCTCATTCAACGATACTTCGTCTGGATGTGCCATCAAGGTTACTGTCCGCTGCCGATTCAATCGATCGATTTGGCTGGAACCTTGCTTCTCCTGCAGCCTTGCCAAACTCCCCAACTCAATCGGGCCCGCTGTCGGCGATGGCAATGCTAGCGACAACAGGTCTTTTGAATCGGTTCGAAACTGCTTGTCCGCTCGCAACCATACGTCGTACTGCTCGGTCCCTTTTTTGTAACTCGAGACAATCTGCCCACCGACGAGCACATTCAGTGTGTTCGCAATCATCTGCACGGGGATCCCTAAGTCCATCGCCCGCTCTCGATCGATTTCAACTTGCAATTCCGGCTTCCGCATCGAAAGGGTTGAATCGACGTCTACCAATCCTTTGAGCCCCTGCAGTTTTTAGCGCAACGTCTCTGCATACTCTGCATGCTGCTTGATTTCAGGCCCCTGAAGGCTGATCTGGAAAATTCGGCTGTCGCCATTCGGACCTCCGCCGAGCGCAGAAACATCCGATACCGCTGTCCGCAAATCCGGGTACTCAGTGAGAATTTGCCTAGCCTGTCGCATCAAGCTGAACTGACTGAGTTCCCGATCCTCCAACTCAATGATCCGAAGATAAATAGACCCGCGAGTGACGTCCCCTTGTCCTTTGGCTGTCCCTGACTGACCAATCGATGGGAAGCGATGCACGACACCGGGAAGCTGCGTCAGCCGACCTTCGATCTCACGAATGATCCGATCGGTTCGCTCCAAAGTATAGCCTTCGGGAGTAATGAAACTGATCTGCATCTCACTTTGATCATCGCGGGGAACCATGTTGACCCCCAAATTCATCATGATTGGTATGGTGGTGAAGACCATCAGTACGCTTAGCCCTACTGTCATCCATCGATGCTTCAACGACCAACGCAGAATGAGCCCATAAAAGGCTTCCACCCAGCGATAGACCCAGCCTGATTTTGAAGCCACATGGCTAACGCCGTGCTTCTCCAATTTCAGAAATCGAGAGCAAAGCATTGGGGTCAATGTGAACGAGACGAACAAACTCATGAGGATCGCAAAAGCGACCGTCAGCCCAAAGCTGCCAAAGAATCGACCGACCATGCCACCCATGAAGGCGACCGGTACAAAAATAACCACTAACGAAAGGCTCGTTGCTAGTACCGCCAATGCAATTTCTCGCGTTCCCACCCTCGCTGCTTCCATCGCATCGAGTCCGTACTCCGCCATGTGTCGAAAAATATTTTCATGAACAACCACCGCATCGTCGATCACGATCCCAATCGACAAGATCAGACCGAGCATCGTGATATTGTTGAGGGAAAATCCAATCCACTGCATGAAGAGAAAGGTCGGAACGATTGACGTCGGAATCGCAAGCGTCGCGATGATGGTTGTCCGCCAATCGCGTATAAATAGAAGAATAGTCACACCGACGAGAACCGCTGCGAGCAACAAATGGAATTAGACCTCTTCCATCGACACCCGAATGAATCGCGATTGATCCTGAGTGACCTCGACTTTGATATCTCCAGGAAGGGGTCGCTTGATCCTCTCAAGCCGGTTTTGGACCGCATCCGAAATAGCGACGGTGTTGGTACCGGACTGCTTCTGCACAAACAAACTGACAGCATTCTGACCGTCCAATCGACTCACGCCTCGCGGTTCTTCGATCGAATCCTCAGCGCGCCCGATATCTCGGATTCGGATCGGGTACCCTTTGCGATTGGAAACAATTAGGTCATTGAATTTTTCAGGTCGCGTCACTCTACCGAGGGTCCTCAATACCATTTCGCGAAGCCCTTGATCCACGATTCCGCCGGGAACCTCAAGGTTTTGTGCAACGAGCGCGTTCCGAACTTCTTCGATGGAAATCCCGTAAGCGCGCAGACGGTCGGTGTCGACCCGAATATTGATCGCTCGGCTTCGGCCCCCGGACATGAATACATTTCCAACACCCGGTACCGTTTGCAATAGCTCTTGGATCTGATGCTTGGCGATCTCGGTCACTTCCTGCAAATCGCGATTGCCTGAAACACCTAGCGTAATGATCGGGGCTGCATCCAAATCAAATTTGTTGACCAAAGGGGTCTCTATCCCCTCCGGTAATTGCCGACTGATCGAAGAGATTTTATCTCGAGCTTCCTGTGCCCCGACATCGCCGTTCTTTTCCAACACAAATCGAACAACTACCGTGCAACTTCCCTCGCGTGTTGTCGATCGCAACTCATCGATGCCTGAAATCGTGTTAAGCGCCTCCTCCAACGGTTTCGTCACCGAACTTTCCATCTCCTCCGCACTCGCACCCGGAAGGGCAGCAGAAATGGAGATCACCGGAAAGTCGACCTTGGGAAACAGATCGACCCCCAATTCAAAGTACGAGACCAACCCCAAAACGACGGGTACGACTACTAGAACCCACCTAAAAACTGGCCGCCGAATGCAAAGCTCCGAAATACTCATCGCTACCTCGCCTCGCTCGTTCCGGTAGGTGATTCTTTCTGCATGCCACTCGCCGGCGCATCTACGCCAGGTACCTGTTTGAGTGCTCGTTCGACGATCGGCGCTCCATCCGACAGCATCCGCTGTCCACTAGTCACCACTCGGGAACCTCGCGGAATCGATGGCGATGCGATCTCAATCCATTCGCTGGTTTGTTCACCAATCCCGACTTGGACCTCCCGTCCACGGTCTTCCTGGAGCAGGAAAACTTTGTTGATCCCGGCCAATGAGTAAAGGGCCGACAAAGGGACCGTGGTCGCGTCCTCGGAAACCCCCACTTGAATACTGGCTTTCGCGAAACTGCCGGGCTTGCATTTTCCATCCTCGTTGGGCACCTCCACCTCCACGATGAAAG
>VGZN01000510.1 GCA_016872635.1 Planctomycetota bacterium
CGTGACGATGGTGCGGAGGGAGAAGAGTTCGAAGTGTTTCAGAAAATGTCGGACGAGCCGTTGACCCATCATCCATTTACAGGTCAGCCGGTTCGGCGCCTCCCTGCCCGCACGGCGATCGGCGGGTTGTGGTCGGAGGGGGCGATGTCAAATTCCGTTTCAGACGACAAGCTAAAAAAGCATGGCTTTACCAAGTACGTCAAAACCGGGGATGGCACTTATGAAAAAACCCTGGGTTCAGGGCCCTCGATGATTTCTGGGAACGATGCCCCGGGGTCGTGAGGCGAAGCTCATCTGGAAATTTTGAGGTTTTCGTACCTCCCATTTCGAATAGAAATGCGCTGCCCGAACCCGATGGGCAGTATTTACCGGAGCCAAACCTGGATTTGTCTCGAAAACGACCGTCAAGCGGCTTGAAGGGTTACCCGCAGCTTGGGATCATCATCGGACAGCGTGTTGCCGTCAATGTTCGGTAACTCGTCGATCCGCTTCATGCATTTCCCGGGATGGTTTTCAGCGTTGTCGAATGCGTTTTAATGCGGGGTGGCTGAATATTGAGATTGGCACGAAATGTTGGGTACGATTCTGCGGTGTGAGGGAGCTTAGATGGGGCAAGACGATTTGTTGAGGCCGACGCAAGCGAAAGTCGGTGTGATCATGGGTTCCCAATCGGACTGGGAAACGATGCGGGAGGCGTGCCGTGTGCTCGACGAGTTCGGAATTGTGTATGAAGCCCGAGTTGTGTCGGCCCATCGCACGCCAAAATGGATGGTGGAGTATGCCGAGAGGGCTTCCGGACGTGGAATTCAGATCCTCATCGCTGGAGCAGGCGGCGCAGCGCATCTCCCGGGTATGGTTGCTTCCTGCACGACTCTTCCCGTATTCGGGGTTCCCGTCCAAAGCAAATCCCTTCAGGGGCTCGATTCCTTATTGAGTATCGTTCAAATGCCAGGGGGAATACCTGTGGGAACCATGGCCATTGGAACTGCGGGTGCTAAGAATGCCGGACTTTTGGCTGTCCGCGTTTTAGCATTGCACGATGATGGTCTTCGTACCCGCCTAGCACAGTACATCGAATCGCAAACTCAGAAGGTACTCGATGCGGCCGTTCTCGAGGAAAGGGACTTCCGTTAATGGCAATCCATCGCAACAAGATGATTCTTCCCGGAGCCACCTTGGGGGTTTTCGGTGGTGGTCAATTGGGCCGAATGTTCACTCATGCTGCGCAGCGGTTGGGGTACCGTGTGGTGGTATTTACCGACGAAGTCGATAGCCCCGCCGGACAAGTCGCCAACGAAACGGTTCAGGGGGATTACCTAGATCCATCAGCAGTTCGCACTTTTGCAGAGAAGGTCGATGTAATCACCCTGGAGTTCGAGAACATTCATTTGGAGGCCGTGCAACGCTCCGCCGAAGTGACCTTGGTTCGGCCCGGTGTCGAGGTTTTGGCGATAGCCCAGCATCGATTGAAGGAGAAGAGTACGTTGCGGGATTGGGGAGTTCCTGTGACCCCATTCCACGAACTGAGGTCGTATCAGGAATTGCCCGCAGTTGTCGAACAACTCGGTTGGCCGTTGGTGATCAAGACGACCAATTGGGGGTATGACGGCAAGGGGCAGCGTAAAGTTCAATCGATGATCGAGGCCAACGATGCCATTGAGCTTCTCGGACCGGAGCCGTTGATTGCTGAAAAATGGATTCCGTTCCGGGCTGAAGTTTCGGTATTGGTTGCGAGAAACCCGAGCGGACAAATCGCGACGTACCCCATGTTCACCAATGTTCACTCCAATCACATTCTCGACATCTCGACGTGTCCAGCCGTGGGCGAAATGGAACCTATAGCGATCAAAGCCCAAGAGATAGCGCGTGGGATTGCAGAGTCGTTCAGGTTGGAAGGATTGCTGTGCGTCGAGTTCTTTGTCGGTCGCGGTGGGGAGTTGATGGTCAATGAACTGGCGCCGAGGCCGCACAATTCGGGCCACTTGACCATGGAAGCGTGCAGGACGAGTCAATTCGAGCAGCAAGTGCGGGCCGTTTGCAATCTGCCGCTTGGCGACACATCGATCGTGCAACCCGCGGCGATGGTCAATTTGTTGGGTGACGTGTGGGGCGGGCATTTTCCAAAATTTGAGAATGCCCTCTGCGAGAGTCGTGCTTACCTGCACCTGTATGGCAAGAAAGATGCCCGGGTGGGCCGCAAGATGGGGCACATCACCGTGATGGATGATTCGGTGGCTCAAGCATCAGAACGTGCCAAAGAGATTCGCGAGCGAGTCCGTTGGGCGGAGCAAGGATTATTCTAGCCCGACGAGTCGCCGAGGCGGCGACGTATCTTCCAAACCGTCTTCTTCGCCTGCACTACCGCGAATAACCTGTCCAAGCATTCCGCTGCTGAGCTTGGAGTTCGTTCCGTTTGGGTTCGGGGAGTGGGTTAAAGAATCCGGGTGGGCGGCCTCCGACGACCGCAGGCCCGATATCGTTAAGTGGATAGGGATCAAAATCGGCTGCTCGCGACTTTTGATTATCGATCGTGCCGAAGCCATATGGCTTGCTGTACTTCGAACTTTGGCACCCTGTGTGGAGCAACGTCGTCGCAAGGACGATCGATGCAAAGATTCGTAGAGATTTCAAGGGGCACCTGCGAGTATTGAAGGCGATGGATGGATTGGACACGACTGTATCGATTTACCGTTGTCGCTTGCTAGACAGATTTAGGCCTCTAAGAGGCGAGGAGTGCTACTTTTGCGGACGAACGAATGCCTTATAGGGCGAATGCTACTATTTCACTCTTTTCGGATTACGCAGGGAAAATGGGCCGCTCTCATCGGGTTAGTCCTGATAGGAAGGATGGAACGGTCGGCGAATTTGATAACTGGGAAATCGGTATAGGTTCGGAAGTTTTTGACTGTTGTGGGGACCTGCAGGCGAACGATCACATCCAGCGACCAGCCCCTGAAGAGCGACCGGACGCTCCCGTTACACCACGTGCTTCATCAAGATGCGTCGACACCAGCGTCGACGGCAAAGGGTATGGCAAAGCGAACCGTTTTCGACTGAGCGGGACTTCTCTCGGGAGGTTCTCTGCGTACCATGAAATTGGTAATGCCATTATTGGTGAAGACAATATGCCTATCCTGAAACACGAACAAGACATTTGGCCGGACAATCTTTTGCTGGAAGGTGGCGAGGGGATTGTCGCGCAGCCTTGGTGGGCGATGTACACCTTGCCGCGGTTTGAGAAGAAGCTCATGCGGCAGTTGGTGGATCAGCAGATTCCTTTTTACGGGCCGACGATTGGTCGGCGATACCGGTCTGCCCAAGGCCGGATCCGCAAGAGTTTCGAGCCATTGTTTCCGAATTATGTTTTCGTGTGCGGTGATGAGATGGCTCGTTACAACGCGGTCTCCACGGGGAGCATAAGCCGGTGGTTGCCTGTGCCTCGCCCCGAAGAACTCGTCAACGACCTTCGGCAAATTTTCGAGCTGATTCAAACCGAAATGCCCCTTGCTCCGGAATTGAAGTTGCAGCCGGGGCAAAAGGTTCGTGTGAAGACAGGAGTGTTCAAGGGATTCGAAGGTGTGGTACTGCGCCGCGAGAACGAGATCCGCTTGCTCATTTCGGTGCGTTACATGGGGCGTGGGGCGAGTGTCGCGTTGGACGATTGTCAGCTAGAGGCGATATAGTCTGCGGCATAGGTGGGCTTGTTTTGAAGGGGCCGCACTCGATCTGTTTCGCACCTTATGGGACTCATTGGTTCCAGCGATAATCATTCGGAAAATTGTCCATCGTTGGAATAGGTCTCGCGTCATGATGAAGGTAGGAGTGATCGGGTTAGGGTATGTCGGATTGCCACTGGTACGGAGCTTTTGCAATTCTGGATCCATGGTTTGGGGGTTCGACGTCGACACGAAAAAGGTGGACAGCCTTCTTTCGGGCAAGTCCTACATCAAGCATCTCGATGCAAC
>VGZN01000511.1 GCA_016872635.1 Planctomycetota bacterium
CGTCAAAGACGATGCGTAGGATGCCATCTTGCCGTGGCCCTTGGAGATCGTATGGAAAATCTCTCCGACAAGTTGCTTTTGTACGCGATCCAGGTGGAGTGACGTAGGAGGTGTCCAAGTGTCCTGTAGCAAGCTCGCCGCTCGCTGCGCTACTAGGCCGTCTCCAAACCCAGAGTAACCGTGGCACGTGGAGCAGTAAATTTCGAACTTGGCTTTCCCGAGTTTCATGTGCTCGTCGTCTGCTGTTATCGGCAAACGATCTACCCATGGCAAATTCGGTGTCGCACCAGCGGCGGGAGCTTGTGCTGCCGCGGCGGGTGGCTGTGCCGCCGTCGCTGGGTTATCTACTGGCTTTGAACCGCTTGCGGCATCCGCAGGCTTTGGCTCGGTCGCTCCGTCTGTTTTCGGTGGCTCGGCGGCTGGAACTGGGTCTTGTGCTGGTACACTTGGCGATTGTGGAGCGGCGTCTTGGGTCGACACGAGAATCGGGGTTCGAACTTCCGCCAAGGTTACCTTGGATGGATCCCAGCCCAAATAGTACGGGTCTTGTTCGGTTAACTGCCCACGTGCGATCGTGCCGACGACTTGAGGTCGCATCGTTCGCCCATCCGCGAAAATCGTCGTAGTTTGCTGAGGCTTCTTTTTGGGCTGAAAGTCCATGTCAAAGAAGACGTGCCAACGGGGCAGCTCACTGAAACCGGCACGCATGTTGAGAACGATCATCGCTGGTATCAAGCCAGCCAACACCAGCAACAACGACCCCAACCAAATCGGTCTTGGCAATGTCGTTGGCGAAGAATCCTCCATCACTTCGTCGAGCGAATCAGGGTGCGCCGACGAGAGCAACTCCTTAACCGACTCTCGGTTGTAATACCGGTCGCCTGCATCCACATAGAGAAAGAATCGGTCGTCGGTCGCTCGATCAAATCTCGGATTGGTGAAAATCGGGTTGCTCAACCGTGGCAATCCATTGAGAGCCAACATTCCCAAAACGGAGGTGAACGCTGAAAATAGAATTGTCAATTCGAAGGAAACAGGGATCGATGCCGGCGTGATCCCAAACGGCTTTCCGGAGATGATGTACTTGTAATCAACGCCGTTCATCCACCATTGCATGAGCAAGGCGGTGAGAAGCCCTGTCGTTCCAGCGCACAAAACAATGAACGGCAAAATCGTCGGCTTGATTCCGAGCGATTCATCGATTCCATGGACCGGAAATGGTGTGAAGGCATCCGTCTTAGTGTACCCGGAATCACGAACCTTGCGAGCGGCTTCAAGCAACGCATGTTCATTGGAGAACTCCGCGACCCACCCCGTTGAACGTGGTGGCTTCAATTCACTGGTTTTTCGTGGCTTGTGTTCACTCATAATTGATTATCGAGTTGTATCCGCGCCCAATCGTATCGTTTGGTTTTTCTTTGTCCTGATCTCGGATGGGTCCGAGCGCAGGTGATCAATTTTCAATGAGCAGGCTCCCCTGCTCCCCCAACCATTGGCCCCTGGTTCACCAGGAACCATTCCGCTTCATCGCGTTTAGTGCCCGCTGCTATGATTCCCATATGCATGATGACCATGAGCCTCACCCAGCAAATCAGCCTCGACATGTACTGCATGCTCCGAAGCGGACATGACACCTTTCACTTCCGAAATCGCGATCGTTGGAAGGAATTTGCAGAAGAGCAAATAAAGCGTCATGAACACGCCGAAACTGCCGAAGAACATCAATCCGTCATACATCGTCGGGTTGTAGTACCCCCACGATGGTGGCAAGAAGTCGCGACTCAGGGACGTCACCGTGATCACAAACCGTTCGAACCACATCCCGATATTGACAAATATCGAGACGATCCACATCGCAACAACATTAGTCCGTATCCACTTGAACCAAAACAACTGTGGCGAGATGACGTTGCAGGTAACCATGATCCAGTAAGCCCACCAATACGGCCCAAACGCTCGGTTGATGAACGTGAAGCTCTCGTACTGGTTTTGACTGTACCACGCCATGAAAAACTCAGTCCCGTAAGCTAGACCAACCAGCGACCCCGTGGCCAGGATGATCTTGTTCATGTTATCCAAGTGCCGGAGAGTGATGAGATTCTCGAGCTTGTAAATCTTCCGCATTGGAACCAACAAAGTCACCACCATCGCGAAGCCTGAGAAAATCGCCCCCGCAACGAAGTACGGTGGGAAGATCGTGGTGTGCCAGCCAGGAAGCTGTGAAACAGCGAAGTCGAAGCTAACCACCGTGTGAACGGAGAGAACGAGTGGGGCTGCTAAAGCGGCAAGAATCGTGTAGGCCTTTTCGTAAACCAACCAATGACGGGACGATCCAGTCCAACCCAAGCAGAGCAGACTGTACGCCATTCGGCGGAAGGGCGATTTGCTCCGGTCGCGATACGTTGCCAAATCTGGGATCATCCCCATGTACCAAAACACCAGCGATGTCGATGCATACGTTCCAACCGCAAAAACGTCCCAGAGGAGCGGACTACGGAACTGAGGCCACATCCACAGGTTCAAACTTGGGTATGGCAACAACCAAAATGCAAGCCAAGCTCGACCAACGTGAATCCCAGGGTAAATACCTGCGCAAATAACCGCGAAAATCGTCATCGCTTCCGCAGCGCGGTTGATGCTCGTCCGCCAATTCTGACGAAACAGGAACAAGATCGCAGAAATAAGCGTTCCCGCGTGGCCAATACCGACCCAGAACACGAAGTTCACGATCGGCCACGCCCAGAACACCGGGCTCATGTTGCCCCAGATACCAACCCCCTTGTAAATCAAGAAGGCGATCAGCGACAGGAACATCACCGCCGTAAGAGACGAAAACCCGAACAGGATCCACCAAATCTTCGGCTGAGGATCCTCGGCAACTCGGCAAACCATTTCGGTCACCGAGGTGTAGGTTTGATTACCCGTGATCAAAGGTGCACGACGACCAGGAATGTCGTTCGTGTTGTCGATTTCTCTCGGATTGTAGGAACTAGCTATGGTGGCCATGGTCACCTGATGAATGCGAGTGGTCTTCGTGTTGGCTGCCTTCCCCCGGTCTCGAAGGATGGAGCTGACTATGGGTTGCGAGCCGCGTTGGAATATTGCGGATTCGCGAGAGATACAACGTTCGCGGCTTGATGTTCAGTTCCTCGAGAACGGCATAAGCCCTAGAGTCATTGTGCAGCTGATAAACGCGACTAGTTTTGTCGTGCAGATCGCCAAACACAATCGCCCCTGTCGGGCAAGCTTGCTGACAAGCCGACTGGATATCGCCGTCATGCACTAAACCGTCCCCCTTCGAGCGGCTGTAGATTTTGCCGTTCTGCACACGCTGGATGCAGTACGTGCACTTCTCCATAACACCTCGACCTCGCACCGTTACTTCTGGGTTCAGAACCAACGACTGCAACTTCTTTGAAGCCTGCTCGCGTTTGTCTTGCCAACCGTAGAAATATCCGTACTCGGTGTTGTAATTGAAGTAGTTAAACCGACGCACCTTGTAGGGGCAATTGTTCGCACAGTAACGAGTACCGATGCAGCGGTTGTAAGCCATCGCGTTGATACCCTCCTCGGTGTGGACCGTCGCCGCAACAGGGCAAACCTGCTCGCACGGCGCTGTCTCACAATGGGCACATGCCATCGGTTGCATAACAACTTTAGGATCGACCGGGGTGTGCAGGTTCGCTAGCGATGAATTTGGATCGACATCCGCTTGGAAGTAGCGATCGATTCGGAGCCAATGCATCTCACGACCACGAATCATCTGCTCCTTCCCAACAATCGGAACGTTGTTTTCCGCTTGGCAAGCAACCACGCAGGCGTTGCAACCAACGCACTTATTCAAGTCGATGGCCATCCCCCACTTGTGGTTTTCATCCACGGTGGGCTCTTGCCATAGGGACTTATTGTCGAAGTGATGCTCAACGACAGCGCTGGTAAAGGCTGGGTTTTCCTTGTACTCC
>VGZN01000512.1 GCA_016872635.1 Planctomycetota bacterium
AGATCGGCGAGTGACCTTGGCCCAAGATCATTGGTATTCGGTATCCCGCCATGGCTCCTGCAAACGTCAGTTCACCAACCCCTTCAGGAAGGGGCATCACGGCCGCTAGCGTCATGGCGGGCGACCCTCCAACGGTCACGGTTACCCGAAACGGTTGACCATTTGCGATCGCTTCACGGTGATGAACCCCGATTCCCCGATGAAGCTGGTAATGAAGACCAATTTCTTGGTCGGGGACGTATTCATTGCCCGCTAGCTGGACTCGGTACATGCCGAGATTGCATCGGGTTAAGCGTCCTGCGCGGCTTGAAGTCGAAGCTCCCGATGGGCCTTCACTAAGTACCTGGGGCAGGGTCACGAAGGGGCCGCCATCGTTGGGCCATGACACGACGTGCGGAAGTTCCGACAAACGCATTCCGTGCGTTTGGACAGGTCCACGGCGAACCGGACGGGGAAGCATGGTCCATGCGGTCCACGGAGCGCTCAGATAACGAAAAGGGGTTCGAAAGAGGGCTGTCGGATCAATCTTCAACTCGATCGCACGACGGACCCGATCGATGGTCGACCGGAACAGGAATCTGGCTTGATCGATCGAGCCGAAAAGGTTGCTAACAACCGGAAAGGAACAGCCTTGGGGATTGGTGAATAGGACAGCGGGCCCGCCACGTGCATAAACGCGTCTTTGCACCTCCGCGATCTCCAGTCGGGGAGAAAGTGGTTCTGTGACTTCGATCAAGCGGCCGTGCCTCTTTAAGTCATCAACGACATCACGGGTGCTTCGATAATGCATACGTAGGCCCAGACCTCATTAGCCCAACTCAGAACCGATCGAGATGATGGGCTACCCGCACGATCCACGGATCCACAACGGATCCTCGAAGTCCAAGAACCAGAGGAACTGCCCGCTCTTTACCACAGCTTTAACGACGATGCCCCTTGGGACTCTCGTCAATTCCCGCAGTTTGCACCCCGCCAGGAACAGCCGGGTCGCAGGTCCTGGTTTTTCCGAAAGGTCGGCCGGGAAATTTTTATCCAGAAGGGCTCTCGGAACGCCCCCGTTTCCATCGGAAGCCAAGGAACGCGCTACGCGGCTACGATATCCCGCATCTTTGGCTCCAAGTACGTCACCGTTGAGCCCATGCTGGCAAGGTGGCTGTAATCTTCCTCGGGAATCTGAACGCGGTGACGTTTTCGCAGCTCCATCACGATGTCGAGAAAGTCCATGCTGTCGAGTTCAATTTGCTCTCGGAATGACTTGCTGTCATCCAATCCAGACAGATCTTCGTCAGGCGCAATATCACTCAGAATGTCTAGGATCTCATCCCGGATTTCTGCAGATGTCATGGAATTACGTTACTCCCAAGTGAAATCCAGCGTTGCGTCAGCCCCGCTGCGAACCAATTTGATGGAAATGATAAATGTATCCGAAGGTACATTTGCCCTTCGCTACCTCGAGGATGATTAAAACCGTCTTACGATCAAGACCGAATTTATCCCGAGCATACCGAATGAATTGTTGAGGATGTAGTCGACGCAATCAAGCTCTTGGGGCTGATTTATTACCAAACCGTCGAGCGCACACTTCGGATCCAAATTGTCCACATTTATCGTGGCATGGCAAACCCTGTCCTGGAAAGCCGGCAAATTGCCAGCCAATTCAATGGCCCCGGCCGCCCCCATGGTGTGACCAATAAAACTCTTGGTATTGTTGAATCTCACCCCCTTGAAACCCGAAAACACTTCCCTGAGGGCCTCACACTCCTGGTTGTCGCCGCTGGTAGTTCCGGTCGCGTGGGTACTAACAATTTGAATCTGATCCGCGTTTAATTTGCCCCGCTTTAGGGCCAAACGGACGCACTGAGCTTGACGTTCTGGATTTGGAAGTACGAAATCGGTAGCGTCTGTATTGATCGCGTACGAGACGATTTCAGCCAAAACCTGCGCGCCGCGAGCTTTGGCGTCCGAGAGCCGCTCCAGGACGTACAAGCAGCCTCCCTCGGCTACCACGATACCGTTTCGGTCGGTATCAAACGGCCGCGATGCCTTCGTCGGATCCGCATTGGAAGCGAGGGCCCCTTGGGATTTGAATGAAGCAAAAATCCCAAACGTGTGAATGCTCTCCGATACGCCTCCTGCAAGCGCGATATCGCACTCATGCAATCGAAGCATTTGCACGCCTTGGATGATCCCAGCATTACCCGCCGCACACGCCGCACCTATGGTGTAATGGGGGCCGGTGATCCCAAGGTTCAACGCGATTTCACCTGCCGGGTTGTTGGCGACCGTGCGTGGGTTGTGGTGGTGGGACCAATAGGTCGTATCGTAGTCGTATTGCTTGATTGAGTAGATCTCATTTTCGGTCTCAACGTTTCCATGCTCGGTGATACCGACATAAATCCCAACACGCGACTTGTCGACATTGCCCCACTCAAGTCCACTTCGCGCGATCGCTTCGCTCGCCGACCAAATCCCCACAGTGCCTGCGCGTGTTCCTCGACGCATATCCCGCCGGCTTTGATACTTGACCGCTTCAAATTCACAGATACCCGCATGCGTGTCGCCGACATAGCGGATGTTGTAGTTCTTAACACCACTCCTCCCTGCCAAAAGCGACTCGCGATACAATTCGAGGTTATGCCCGTTGGGGCTGGTCAAGCCCACCGAGGTCATGACAATCCGCTGATCGTCCGGCAGTTCGTGAGTGCAATCCCTGAATGTCATTGGGCAGCTACGGTTCTCTCTGGAGATATCGGTAAAAGTGTAACGAAGCTAGCTTGGAACCCTCGAATTTGCAAGCGCCGTCATTTTTGAACACTGCATTTCGCGAGCGAATGAATCGACGAGCATTGCCAGCAAGAACGGTGAAATCCGGGATCTCAGGCAAATGCCCGCAATCGCCTTACGACACATCACTAGACTCCCTCGCTAGCGGCCGAACAAACTGCTCATGAGCCAGTGTTGCAGGAAGTAAACAGCGATTCCAGCAAAATAGCCTGCGAGAGCCAGCGGGGCGATCCGACGCAAGTACCAGAAAAAGTCGATGCGTTCGAGCCCCATCGCAGCCACCCCTGCGGCGGAACCGATAATCAAGCAACTTCCTCCCGTGCCGCCGCAAAATGCCAATAGCATCCAAAACGGATCGTTCATTCCGTTGGTTGCAGAGTACATCTCGATCCCTGCGGCAACCAATGGCACGTTGTCTACAACCGCCGATACCAGCCCGATGATGATCGCGATTACCGACTGATTTTGGATCGAAGCTTGCAGCTTCTCGGCCAATCCAGACAGCACTCCCATGGACCCGAGAGAGCCTACCGCCAGCAAGATACCTAGAAAGAACAAGACACTCGACATATCGATCCTTCGAAGGGCGGAAAGCACTCCTGTGCTGCTTTTCGTTTTCTCATCCATGGTATGCGAGACCAGTTCCGAGACGAGCCACAGAGCACCTAAACTCAACATCATCCCCATGAACGGTGGAAGGTGGGTATAGGTCTTAAAGACGGGAACACTGAGCAGCCCCGCGATTCCGAGGCACAAAAAAAGCGCTCGATGCCAACCCTCAATGCTTTTATCATCCCCCTCGTCATTCTGCTCCGCAGGTGGCTCTACCTCACCCTTCAGTGTTGGCGAAATCAGGAGCAGGGGAACGAGCAAGCATGTTACGCTCGCCAAAAACAAATCGCGAATGACTTCCCACTCGCCGATCTTGTGCTTCATCCAAATCATCGTTGTCGTGACGTCTCCTATGACCGTCCAAGCACCGCCCGCGTTCGCAGCGATTACAACAATACCGACATAAACCAATCGCAATTGCTGATCGCTAATCAATTTTCGCAAGACGGAAATCATCACGATGGTGGTCGTCAAGTTATCGAGGACCGCTGAAAGCAAGAACGCGATCCAACCGATAATCCATAACAGAGCGACCTTGTTCTTCGCGCGAATGAATCGAGTG